>NZ_JBIQOD010000004.1:0-196880 GCF_044130335.1 Acinetobacter halobius | reverse complement strand
CAGTATTCTGATGTGACAAAACCTGAATCCTTGTAGTTGAAGTGTTTGTTCGCACTTATATTTTAACTACTTTGGACTCAGGTTTTTTATTTAAACAAAACTATGGGACAGCAGTGGAATGTCATGTGATTAAATAAATTACGTGACAGCTCCTCCCTTTTTCAAAGGGAGGTTGGGAGGGATTGAATTGATATTCCAAAAACATGTACTTAGAATATATACATCCTTAAAAATTAAAGTAAATAATGGCAATAATTAAAAATATTGATCTTGGTAGCCTAGAAAGTATTTGTAAAATTTTGGGTGATACCAATAATGGGATTTCAGGAACTGAAATTTCCAAATATCTTGCTGAAACAAGTATCAAAGATCCACAATTAAATTCTACAAAATGGAAACGTTTGTATGATGCTCTTAGTATCAAGCAAAGTGAAGATCGCTGTTCCAACAATGTTCTAGCATTTATCAAATATGTTCTACGCCCATCCCGACACATCCATAGAAAAGAATGGTTTGAAAATATAAGAACCGAACTAAATTATGTATTGTCATTTGAGGGCTTTGAACTAACTGAAAGTGGTGATATTAGAGCAACCGATAAAGTAAAAACTTTTTCCGAAGCTGAAGAACGAGCTCAAAATTTAAGAAAAATATTATTAGACCGAAAAATTCATTCTGACGTCCTTATTTTTTGCAAAGCTGAATTACTTGTCGATAATTATTTTCATGCTGTATTTGAAGCAACTAAAAGTATTGCAGAAAAAATTAGGATAAAAACCAACTTAACTACTGACGGTTCAGAATTAGTAGATAATGCCTTTTCATATAAAGGTAAAATTCCTTATTTAGCATTAAATAACCTAACAACTGAAAGTCATGAAAGCGAGCAAAAAGGATTCATGAATTTATTAAAAGGAGTTTTTGGAACTTTTAGAAACACTACAGCGCATGCACCAAAAATAACATGGGAAATCAATGAACAAGATGCCCTTGATATTTTATCAATGATTTCTCTTATACATCGAAAACTAGATAAAGCAATAGAAGCTAAAAAAATATACGAAGGATATTTTTAATCCCTCCTAACCTCCCTTTAAAAAGAGAGGAACTTCACGAATCAAACATCTTCATCAAATTCACGGCAAGTCCCCTTTTCAAAGGTAAGAAACTACGTTTCGTAAGAGGAGGATTCCAATCTTTGCCTAGCAACACAATATATCTGTTCCACCACCGCATCTATTTCAGCCAAAACCTGTCCATTATCAAACCTCAGCACTTTCAACCCCAACTGCGCCAATGCTTCATCCCTTACTCGATCAGCTTCTAATCCTTCAACAGTAAAGTGCTGACCACCATCACACTCGATAACCAAACTCACTGATGGACAGTAAAAATCCACAATAAAATTAAGAATCGGTTTTTGTCGATAAAACTGTAGTCCTAAAATTTGCTTACGCCTTATTCTTTGCCATAACAGCATTTCAGCATCGGTCATATTGTTGCGCAAATCACGAGATGGCTGTTTTAAGCTCTTATTGTAAGGTTGCATCTAAATTCTCTTTATTTTTAAATGTAGGAAATACATGCCTAGTCTAAGCATATCGCTTGGAACAAATACTGCTCTATATATCCTAAAGAATAATCTCTATTTTTCTCATCTTCTTTTAAGAATCTTGGCATAATATCCGCCAGAGAATAACAATGCACGAAACATCCTCATGAACACAACACAACTCTTTCTCGGTGTGATCTTTAGCTCAATTGGCTTAGGCTATTTTCTGTATGGCAAAAAGCAAAAAATGACCATACCTTTAACTGTCGGTCTAGTTTTAATGATTTTCCCTTATTTTATTGAAAGTAACGCATTACTAAGTGGTATCGGCTTACTTTTGTCTATTGTTCCGTATTTTTTACGCTTTTAATGTCACTCAAAATTAAGCTGTTCGAATTGAATCTCCACCACATTCCAGTGGTGCATCATCTCTCGTAGTACAATAAAGTAAATCAAACTAGAAAGACTATCATCAGCCACTTGAGACACATAGTACTCCCTGCGCTCAACAAAGGTATTGAAAGCACTTTCAAGTTGCACACGGTCAAGTTGCTGCTGATCTGGAAAAAATAATGCTAAAACCCTTTGGAATAAGCCATCTGAAGTCACGGCAGTCTTAGGTTGGGCATACTTCATCTGAACGGATTCTAACAACTCTTCAATCACATAAATCATCGACTCAATCGCAAGCTCATCCAACAACCCATGGCGCATACTGTTTGACTGTATAAAGCTTAAACCTTGATCTAGCTGGATATGCTGTCCATCCATTTCAAATGCAAGCTGATCTAGGCCGAATGAAAACTTGAGTACACCATTCAGATCCGTCATCGCTTCAATACTCCAAAGTCAAAGCACATACATTCAATGCCGTTATTACCGATCATAATCATCAGGCCGAAATGCAATCGCGCCATCTTCGTTTGATAAGATAACGCGATTAAAACTGAAGGTCAGCAGTATTTCGTTAGTTTGCTTGCGTCTTCGGTAAAAAGAAGGTTGCTAAACCAAGTAACGGCAATAACGAACACACGCCAAACACCCATTCAATGCCTTTGACATCAGCCAAATATCCTAAGCCTGCTGCGGCGATACCACTTACACCAAACATTAAACCAAACATCAAACCTGCAATCATGCCAACCCGTCCAGGAACGGCTTCTTGAGCATAGACCACCATTGCAGCAAAGGCAGAGGACAGTACTAAACCGGTGATAATAGATAGTACAGTCGTCCAAAATAAATTGGCATGTGGCATCATCAATGCAAACGGTGCCATGCCGACAAAAGACACCCAAATTACGGCTTTACGCCCAATTCGGTCTCCAATCGGCCCACCTGCAAATGTCCCCAGAGCCACCGCCGCTAAAAAGGCAAAGAGGTGCAACTGTGCATTTTGTAAACTGAGCTGAAACTTATGCATTAAATAAAAAGTGAAATAGTTACTGATGCTGGCGATGTACGTAAATTTGGCAAACATCAACACGCAAATAGTCGACAACGCGATGACGAGTTGACGTCCGTGTAGTTTGCTTTGCACTTGATGTGCTTTGGTCGCCAACTGTTTTTTACTGTGGCTAATGCTCCAACGGCTGACACCAAACAGCACCCAAATCGCAAGTAAGGCAAATACAATTAACCATGCCACGGCATGCTGTCCGAAAGGCACAATAATCAACGCTGCCAATAAAGGCCCAATCGCGGTACCTGTATTGCCACCGACCTGAAAGGTCGATTGGGCTGTACCAAAACGTCCGCCCGAAGCCATACGCGCTACACGTGATGCTTCAGGGTGAAAGGTCGATGAACCCACACCAATCAACGCCGAAGCCATGAGCAGTACAATAAAATTTGGTGAAAATGCCAACAGCAAAATACCACTAAAAGTCACCACCATACCGAGTGGTAGCAGATAAGGTTTCGGATGTTTATCGGTATAGAGTCCAATCCAAGGTTGCAGTAGCGATGCTGTGATTTGATAAACCAATGAAATCAATCCCACTTGTGCAAAGCTTAAGGAGAAATTGGTTTTCAGCATCGGGTAAATGGCTGGCAAAACGGCTTGAATCAAGTCATTCAGTAGATGTGCAACAGCTACCGCTCCCACAATTTTAATGATCATGCCTTGTGGTTGTTCATGAACCACAGCCTCACCAATACCATCTTTCATCTGTATTGAAGACGACATACCGCACAAACTCCGTGTATTTTTCATCAGATATTGATTGTAAAATGTCATTCATAAGACTATCTTCCAATAATCATCGTATAAGTGACAAATTTAAAACACGCATGCCAAACTCACTGATTCAAACTGAAATGTCTGAACTGGTCATTGGACTTTCTTCTGAACACACTTATCGGGAGATCACTCCTGCACATACCCATTCACGGGCACAGTTTCTATATGCTTCGACAGGAATGATTCAAGTGTTTACCCCAAATCATGTCTGGATCGTGCCACCGATGTGCGCGCTATGGATTCCGACCCATGTTGAGCATAGTGTGATTTCATTAAGCCGTGTAAAGCTTAATACGGCATTGGTTCAGGCCGATGCGGCTGCACTGCTGGGACAACAATGTTTTATTATTCGGGTCAGTAAGTTATTGCATGAACTCTTGATTCGGCTCAATGCAATTGAACACATTCCCCCCTCCGAACTGATCAGCTCAGATGAACTGTCTCGATCTTTACAGATTTTAATTTTTGATGAAATTCATAAGGCCAATCTGTTGCCCATTCAAATTCCGTGGCCACAAGACAAGCGTTTAATGAATATTTGCCAAGCCCTATTAAGTCGACCCGATCAATTAAAAGATTTAAGTGCGTGGGCAGATGAAATTGGCACCAGTTCCAGAACCTTGATGCGTATGTTTCAAAAGGAAACGGGACTGTCTTATCGGGCATGGATTCAGCAAATGCATATTGCTCAAGCGCTCACAAAAATTGCCAGTGGTGAATCCGTTGCGCGAATTGCAAGAGCTCTTGGCTATAGCAATCCGAGTGCGTTTAGTAGCATGTTTAAACGTCACTTAGGACAAACCCCGCAACAGTTTAAATATAAGGATGAATAGTTGTTTTTACTTTAAGCGGTGAGTCGATCGACAAATAAAATCCCATTGAGATGATCTATTTCATGTTGCACAATCCGCGCAGGGAAACCTTCAAAAATGCTTTCTAGCACCTCTCCCGTTAAGGTGTGATACACCACTTTAATGCTTTGCGCACGCTGTACCTGACCGCGTTCATTCGGCACGCTTAAACAGCCCTCTTCCCCCAAGGACGTTGCTTGAGAAAACTCTAGAATTTCGGGATTGACCATCACCACTGCATCCATTTCAGGTGCATCTGGATAACGCAAATTTGGACGTGAAGCCACAATAATGACCCGCTTTGAAATATACACTTGCGGTGCTGCAATACCTACACCATTTCGTTCAAGCATAGTCGCCAACATGACTGACGCCAGTTGCATAAGCCAATCACTATTAAATTCTGTATCCGCAACACGGGCGGCTTTCAGTCTTAAAACCTCTTCCCCTCGTTGTGCAACAGGTAAAATGACACTCATACTCAAATCCTAAATTTTTATATCTATTTATTTCTTTTTATACCATAAGCTTTTTATTTTATTGCAGTTACTTTTACTCTTTATATTTTATGACTAAAAATGATGAACACGAACACATCTATAATTTTTAGTTAATATGCAGCAAAGAAAGATTGATTATTCATCCAAAAAAGACTTTATTAAAATCAAATACAAACTTTTATTTAACTTTGGAAATACACACATGGATGCAACACCACGACTGACCCGAGAAGACAAACGTACCCTTGGGTTATCATCATTGGGTGGTGCACTTGAGTTCTATGACTTTGTTATTTATGTTTTTTACGCCAAAATTATTTCTGAATTGTTCTTCCCCGCAGGACTCAGCCCATTTTGGGCGATGCTGAATACTTACGGTATTTTTGCCGCAGGTTACTTCTTCCGTCCACTTGGCGGTGTAGTCATGGCGCACTTTGGTGACCTCATAGGGCGCAAGCGTCTATTTAGCTTATCTATTTTGCTCATGGCTTTACCCACCCTCATAATCGGGGTCATGCCAACCTTTGAAACGATTGGTTATGCTGCGCCGCTGCTCTTACTCCTTATGCGGGTGGTACAAGGCATCGCGATTGGTGGAGAAATTCCAGCGGCATGGACATTTGTTTCTGAGCATGTTCCTGCTGAAAAAATTGGTTTTGCCAATGGCTTACTCACAGCAGGATTATCTCTTGGCATTCTTCTTGGCGCTTTAATGTCGCTGTTCATTTCTCTTCAGTTTAGTGAAGCTGCAATTCATGATTGGGCTTGGCGTATCCCGTTTATTGTGGGGGGTATTTTTGGCTTAGTGGCTTTGTATTTACGCAGTTATTTAAAAGAAACACCCGTATTCAAAGCCATGCAAGCACGCAAAGAGCTATCCAAAGAAATGCCTGTTAAACAAGTCTTAGCCAACCATAAAACAGCGGTAGTTATTGCCATGCTCCTAACATGGTTCTTAACCGCTTGCGTGGTGGTCCTGATTTTGGCCATGCCAAACTTATTAGCGGGTGCCTTTGGCTTTGCACGTGGTGATGCTTTTCAAATGCAAAGTGCTGCAATCATCATGCAAATGTTAGGTTGTATACTCGCTGGGACATTGGCAGATCGTTTGGGTGCAGCCAAGGTTTTGATTTTTGGCTCGCTCGGTGTCGCTACTATTGCAACCATTTTCTATCACAGTTTGGGTGTGGTCAGTCCAAATACGGTGTTTGCGCTGTATATGCTGTTAGGATTTTTTTCAGGCACGGTTGGACTTGTCTCCTATAGTATGGTCAAGATGTTCCCTGCACCGATCCGTTTCTCGGGGATTTCGTTTTCCTACAATGTCGCCTATGCCATTGCAGGAGGCATTACACTGCCTTTGGTTCAATGGCTCAGTCTCTATAGCAAGATTGGGGCGATGTATTATATTTGGCTGGTCTGTTTGGTTTGCTTCTTCACAGCTTGGGTTTATCGAGCTCAGTTCGAGGCAAAACACTAAAATGATAAAACCCTTCAAACGAAGGGTTTTCTTTTTATGCAAGCTACTTTGAAAACATGAGGTCAAAACCTTTAGCTTAATGTTTCTGCGTGCAGATTTTGGCGCAGTTCATCTTCCACAATATCGAGTTCGATTTGGCTAAACTTACGAATTTCACCTTCGGCATGTTTTTCTAACATGCCACCAATCAACGGCACTTTCACTTTTACCGTCCATTCCAGTTGAAAATGGATCTGTTCATCATTGCCTGACACACTACGTTGGCAACTCGCTTCAAGAGGTAAATTCGGATCTAAGCGCACTTCTGAACTCAGTGCAGTTAAATTACTTACATCGGTACGATGTAAACGAAACGCATCTTTTAAAAATTTCTTCGCAATATCTGGAATATTGACATCCAAATTATACGCACGCTTGAGGGTATAAATATCGCCGACTTTACTCGATTCCAAAATTTCCAACTTCTCACCTGGAATACGACGACAAACATTTTCATGTAAGTTGATATCGGCTGCGAGTCGACGGAAATCATCCAATGAAACACCGTTGATGGTGGCATTGACGACAAACTGATGTGCCATAGCATTAAATCCTTTATTTTTGTTTTTGTAACCATCCATGCCCAGATCAGGACTGAAAAATTGGAGCTCGTTATTCTGTAGAAAGATCAAGCATAGACGATGATCCAGCACCGACTATATCGTGATCTGGATATCAATGTGTGCCATTCTGTATGACAATATGCTCTGCTATATGAATAAAAACCACACGTTCAAAACAGGCCAAGCGAATATCAAAATGCTCTGCCCCATCATCCAATCCTGTCACAGCCCAACTGGCGCTGCTAGGCAGTTTTTTTAACCATGTCGCCTGATAAAAGTCTGCAACCGAAGTAAAGTCCAAGTATTCCTTTGGACTCGCTTTTAAACGTTCGATGACTGACTCAAATTGAGCCAATTGTGTTTGTTTAAAGTCAATCAACATGCCCAAACCTAGGTACTTTTCAACTGTTGTTTATGACGTACCTGTGTCCATTGCCACCATCCAAAAGCCGCTAAGCCAACAAAGCCTGCATATAAGCCTGCGGTCAAGAACAAGTCTTTATAAATAAACATGCCCACATAAACAATGTCGACAAAGACCCACAGCACCCATGTCGCAATATGTTTACGACTGGTCCAATAGGTCGCCAACAGACTAAATGCTGCGAGCTGTGCATCCAGTAGCGGTACAGCAGCATCTGTCAAATACTTTAAGCTCAAACCAAATACTGCACCAGCCGCAGCGGCAAGTAGCATTTGCAAAATCACTTGCCGAGCTGTAATCGGTTCAATGCGAATCTCATGATCTTGTTGTTTACCTTTGAGCCAGTGATAAAATCCATAAAAGTTCACCACTACGAAGAAAAACTGCAAAATGGTTTCGCCATATAACTTATAGGTATAAAACAAATAGGCATATAACAAGAAAGCAACAAAGTTAAACCACCAACACCACATATTGCGTTTAATGGTCAAAGTCACCCCAATCAAGCTAATGATGACGGCAAATATTTCAAGGTTGGACATAGTCAGACTGACATGAGAACAATGCTGCTATTATGAAAAAAACACCACGAAAGGCAAGATAATTTCGTCCAATCTTACCTTCTACTTATTTGCGTGTATGTCTGACCTAACTGCTGAGTCACAGAATATATACGGATACGCTTTGACAGTTTTCTAACAATCGTTTAAAAACTTATAAAACGAAAGAGGAATAATCAAAATGTCAGAACAACAAGGGCGTGTCAGTCGCGAAATTCGTGGCTCGTTATTTTTAATTGGTCTAGACCGTGCAGCTAAACGTAATGCTTTTGATAGCTATATGATTCATGACTTATCCTTAGCACTCACTGAATATGAAGATGATCCTACCCTACGCTGTGCGGTGATTTTTGCTCATGGTGAACACTTTACTGCTGGCTTAGATCTGGTTGAACTACAGCCAAAATTAAGCCAAGGTATTTTCGACTTTCCTGCGTCACAAATTAATCCTTGGGGCACCAGTTCTAGACTGCGGACTAAACCCGTTGTGGTCGCAGTACAGGGCTTTTGCTTTACCGCTGGAATTGAGCTGATGCTCAATGCCGATGTGGTGATTGCAGATGTCAATACACAGTTTGCCCAAATGGAAGTTCAGCGGGGCATTTTACCCTTTGGCGGTGCAACAGTACGTTTTGTACAAGCAGCAGGCTGGAATAAAGCTATGCGTTATCTACTCACAGGGGATGGCTTCAATGCGCATGTAGCTCTCGATCTGAACTTAATTACCGAGGTTGTAGAAACATCCACGCCAAATTCTGCACTAGACCGAGCACTTACCCTTGCCGAGTCAATTGCACAGGCTGCTCCACTTGCCGTTCAAGCCACGCTTGCTTCTGCACAACAGGCAGCACAACACGGCGCAGACTATGCCTTTAGCCATTTACAAGAACACCTAACGCCTTTGCTAAAAACTCAAGATGTTCAAGAAGGTGTCATGGCCATGTTACAACGACGTCCTGCGCAATTCTCAGGAAAATAAGCAGTGCAAAATTACCGCCATTTTTATTTTCAACTTTAAAAGAGCCTGTTATGCATGCCACAGCCCGCTTAAACACACATCAAATTGAGAAGCAAACCATTCATTTTTCCGCACGGGATGCTTATGCACTGGTGGGAACCCGCTATCGTGCTCAAGGCCCTATCAAAGCAAACTTAATTCTTGCCAGCGCAACAGGCGTACCACAGCAGTTCTATCGTCGCTTTGCCGAGTATGCAGTCACTTTAGGTTATCAAGTCCTAACTTTTGATTATCGCGGTGTGGGGCTTTCTGCACCGAAGCAGTTAAAAGGTTTTAGTATGTCCTATTTAGACTGGGGACAATTGGACTTATCCGGTGCAATTGACTTCGTCGCACAAGACGGTAAACCCATTTTTGTGGTTGGGCATTCCTATGGTGGCCAAGCCTTAGGTTTAACCGATAATCATGACCAAGTTACTGCGATGTATTGCTTCGGTACAGGTGCAGGTTGGCATGGCTACATGCCGTTTCGTGAGAAGATGAAAGTCCATGTGATGTGGAATATTATTTTCCCACCCATGGTTGCACTTAAGGGTTATTTACCTTGGAGCATACTCAAAATGGGGGCAGATTTACCTGTCGATGTTTACACGCAGTGGCGAAAGTGGTGTAAAAATCCGACCTACTTTTTTGCAGACCCTGAACAACAGCATTTACTGGAACAGTATGCTCAGGTAAAGACCCCAATCTATGCTGTTTCAGCACTGGATGATGACTGGGCTCTACCCAACTCAAGGCATGCGTTTATGCAACATTATCGACAGGCAGATCTGCACTATCTCAACATTGAAGCCAGTGAATATGGCTTGAAAGAAATTGGACACATGGGATATTTCCGTCAAGGCGCTGAAAACATTTGGGATAACATGCTGAATACTTTTGATCGCTATCTATCATCTTCACCACACACCACTACGAAACTCTAAACGGAATAACAAACACCTATGCGCCCACAAAAACTCAGTAAAGAGCAAATCCAGCTCCACTGTATGCAAACTTTTAAAACACATGGTTATGCAGGCACCAGTATGGATTTGCTGGCAAAATCTTGTGGGCTGAGTAAAGCCGCTTTTTATTATTATTATCCAAATAAAGAAGCATTACTTTTGGATATTTTAGACGTTAGCCAACAGTATTTAAAAAATCGAGTCTTTAATATTTTAAAAAATAATCAAATCGAGTATTGCGGCCGCTTTGAACACCTCCATCAACAAGCCGTAACCTTTTTTAGTACAGGTGTACAAGGCTGTTTGGTGGGTATGCTGTCTTTAGAAATTCCTCATTTATCTGAAACAATACAGCTCAAGATTCGCTCTATTTTTCAAGACTGGGAAACCTCACTTTTTGACTATTTCCACCAAGTCATGCCTACGGTAAACGCAGCTTCTTTGGCCAAAATCAGTGTTGCCGATTATCAAGGGGCGATATTAATGACACGTTTAAACCAAGATGACTTTTATTTGACTCATGTTGCCGAACGAATTCTCAAACAGTTATCTATGGCGATACTCAACATTGAGCGCGCATAAGCAAAATCGTTAATCTCGAGTCCGATGGCTTTTTTTGTGCTCTCGCCCACTACGGTCAATATGTGTATAAAACATACCATAACGGCTCACATAATATTCCAATGACTGATCGTAAAAACTCCAAAAAATCGACCATTCGTTTAAGTCCATTTTACGGATTTGAGTCTGGGTTTTTGCAGGCATTTTGACCAACAAAGTACTTTGCATCAGTTCTGCATCTTCCTCAGCACTTAACAAAATCGCTTGATCTAAAAACAAGCTTGCAACATCATCAAACAGCACTTGTTCATAGGCATCAATTTCAATCACACGTTCAACTTGAGCATCACTTTCAATTTGGGTTGTCATCTGCGCTGATTGAACTTGCAACTCAGTTTCCTTTTTTTGCCGTTTTAAAAAACGCTGCTTTTTCTGAATTTTGATAACAATAATAGATGCTGCAACCAAAGCAATGAGTATGCAAATCATCAATAAAAAAGTTGCCATTCCCTGCTCTCGTAACAGATATATTCTTTTAAAATACAGCATTATTGTTCAAATAAACATCAAAACATCTGACCCTAGCGTGTGCTATTGCATACGAATCACGCTAATTATTCAGAAATAATCTTTAAATGTACGATCAATGCTCTTCATTCAACAAATACAATATTAATGCGAACAGCATCACAAAATTAAATTTTCAGCTCACAAAAAGACTATAAAATTTAATCAAGTCAATATAATCAAACAACACAGCTACATCGCGACTAACAATAATTCAATTTAGTAATCGTGTGCTCTAGCATGAAATAGCTGTTCATATAGCTCCAAGAAGAAAACATGATACGAGCAGCTCAGATTCAGGACATCCCTGAGATATTAAATGTCGTGCATGACAGCATTCGATCTTGTATCAAAGACCACCACCGTCATGAAAGTACAATTCAAGTTTGGTTAGAAAATAAGACCCAATCCAACCTGATAATGTGGATGCATTATAATGACAGTTGGGTTTATGTGATGAATCAGCAAGTTGTAGGTTTTATTATGGTGAGCGATCAAGGTCGCATTCTTCTTAATTATATCTCATCGGCAGAACAGCACCGTGGTATAGGTAAAGCCTTATTGAACACAGTCATTGAACATTTTAAAAGCAAAAAGATCCATCAAATTAGCCTTGAAAGCACGCAAACTGCGCTAAGCTTTTACCAAAGACACGGTTTCCAAATTCGTAGCCAATACACTTCTGATACAACCTCGATCCCCATGATTAAACAACTGTCATAAAGATGATTCGATTGGCATTTTCATTTGATCACGTCCCGCCTCTTTGGCTTCATAGAGTTTTAAATCTGCGGCTTTCATGAGGTCATGAATATTGGCATACGATGTTTGATGATCCATCCACGAAACCCCCATACTCAAAGTTACATAGCCTTTTTCATCTAAGCGGTTATGATGTTCAATATGCTCACTGCGCACTGCATCTAACACAGTTTGCATAATTTGGCGAATAATAACGATGGGAACATTATATAAAACAATTGCAAACTCCTCCCCGCCATAACGTGCTAAATAAGCATTATGTGGGAGTACTGCGCTAATGACTGCGACCAAGTTTTGCAGTACTTCATCTCCCTTTAAATGCCCATAGTAGTCGTTATATTTTTTAAAATAGTCTACATCCATCATGGCAAATGCCAAAGTTGCATGACTATTTTGCTGTGTTTCCATGAACCGCTTTTGAATTTCACTATTTAACGCACGGCGATTATAGGCCCCCGTTAAAGCATCTATTTGAATTTGATATTCTAGTTTTTCATTTAAATCATGAAGTTGTGATGTTCTTTGTTGTACTTTCATATCTAAAGAGCTATTCAATTCAATCAAATTATTATTCAAGCGCTCGGTATGATAGGTCTGATGCGCATAGTTTCGTGATTGCTGAAACATCACTAAAAGTGCATAAAGGCTCGTTGAAATAAAGGACAAATGAATCGAATCAATAACATGTAGAGTTAATAAGAAGTCATGGATAAACGATAAACACAATAGAATTACAGCACAAAAATTAAGCTTTGAATATTTTTGCTTGGTCTTTAAGGTAATATAAAAACCATAGGCAAAATTGCACAGAATCACCATGCTCAATAAGGCACTATAAAAAGCCAGAGGCTCAAAAACTTCCTGTTCGGATAAAAGTGTTATAACGACATTTAACGTCAGCACCAACATAGAAGCTGTATATATCCAATGGTGCAAATATTTCTGATCGAGTAAATACATATAACTCAAAAAGAACATGATCGCTAAATAGATAAATAAATACTCTAAGCGTATGCCCCACAACCAATTGATATCTAAAAAAGTGGTATAGGCATAAGGTGCTGTGAACAAATTATGTAAGGCTAAAAACAGAATAAAAATCCCGAACACAAAAATACTTTTGCTATTCCTCTCGTTTGAGCCACGGAAAATAGAAAACATCGTGGTGAACATTCCCACGCCAAATACTGCACCACAGATCATGGCTATGCTCATCATTAACTGCTGATAATGCCGATTAACTGTTTTAGCAACCCCGATATGCATAGGACTTTCAAGACCACCGCGTAGCTTATTAAAATTTGAAGCCTGTATGCTTAAAGTAAAATAAGGGCTGTCTGGTACAAAATAGGCAATACGTGGGGCATTTTCTGTCTGCTGTTGCATTACATTATCTGCGACATCTCCTAAACGAACGAGAAAGTCGCCATTTAGATAAACTCGATAAGCAGAATTTTGATTGGGGATTTGAATAGCTAAACGTCGACCAATAAATTCATCAGGAATTTTAAAATGACCAATAAAGGTACCATAATCAATATTACTACCTGTTAGCTCCTTAAAGGAAATAGGAAGCTCCGTTGTTTTTGATGCTAATTTTTGATTGGGCTGAGTAATGAGTTCATGGTCATAATAAGACCATATTCCATTTAAATAACTGGTTGTTTGCTCAGTAAATTGAATATTATTGACATTCTTTTGATGTAAATAATACTGCGCAGGCTCTGCTTCATATTGCGCCCACGTCGAAGGTATAAGACTTAAAATTAACAAACAGCTTAGAATAAACCAGATAACATGCTGTCTGCCTAATGAGCTATACAAAAGCGACTCTTCCCTTTAATACGCTCTGCCTACGAATTAATCTACAAATGTTTTTCTTAAAAACCAAGTGATTTTTACAAATGAATCAAATACATCCTTATAATTGATTCATTATCAACAATTCTGATTAGTCTCGTGTTTTTACATCATACAATTCAATTTCAAAAATCAAATTTGAATTGGCTGGAATCACTTTGCCCATCTTACGCTCACCATAGGCCAAATGTGACGGCACGATGAGTTTACGCTTGCCGCCCACTTTCATCCCCATAATGCCTTGATCCCAACCTTTAATCACACGACCTGTTCCGATCACCGTTTCAAAGTAGTTTCCTCGGTCTACAGATGAGTCAAACTTAGTTCCGTCTTCTAACCATCCGGTATAATGTGTGGTGATTAAAGCACCTTTTACTGCTTCTTTACCTTCACCAACAACTAAATCAATAATTTCTAATTCAGCGCTCATCTATTCGCTCCACTATTACTTTATAAATAAATTTTGTTGAACTGCTTGTTTATTGCAATTGAGTCCACTCAATCGTAGCTTGTGCATTGTCACCAATTAAAGTCCACTCACCATCCATCACGTTCAACTGCAGTTGCATGGTCCGTTCACAAAGGGCCTGAACCGCTTCTGTACTTTGTGCAGACAGTTGCCAAATTTCAACATTACTCAAAGTCTTTAGTTTACTGTTGCGTTTGTACCATTCATCAACAGCAGTGCCATAGGTCACAATAGCAACTTGTTTACAACGCGCGCTGGCTTTTTTGACTTTGTCTTCGTCAGGGTTTCCCACTTCAATCCATTTCACCAACTGACCTGTTAAGTCTTTTTCCCAAAGTGCAGGTTCATTGGTTTCAAAGAGGTCTTTGGTAAACTCCAAAGCCTTATCTGCAAAGCGTGCAAAAGCCAAAAGACGAACCATCAAACGTTCTATCGTCTCTGAAGGATGCAGAGCCAAGGTAAGTTGATAATCACCATATTGGTGAACGTCCATATTGGCAATATTTAAATCTGCCTTATAAATTGTAGCTTTAAGCGCCATAAATACCGTCCTCAAATTTGCCGAATAGCATATAAGATTTCAGCTCATTTTGCTTAAAACAATTTACCTCATTACTCAATACGACATGCAAATAATGCAGTTTCAAACATCAACCAATCTCTTTCGTTCTGTACAATCAACTCGATTCGGTTATCAATGCCTTCTTCGACATCCTGATAATTAAATTGCTTGGGATTAAAGTTAAATGCTTTCCAACCCTGATTGGTATGGAAAATCCCCTTAATCCTCCGCCAATCCTGCTGCTCACACAACAAATCGAGTAAATCATAAAAATCAAAAACCCAACGTTTTGGCATTTTCCAACCTGCCACACTATAGCCCTGCGCCGATTCTACATAGTGATAAGGCAGTTGCTTAATTTCAGGAAATTCCTGTTGATTTGCTTTTAATTGTTGTTGCACTTTCAGTAAAGGTTGGTTTTGACGCTTAGTCGCAACATAGTCAAAGTCAAGTTGTTCAAGCTGGATATTCCCCTGATCTGCCATAAGCCACTGCTGAGCATAAGCTTGATATTCAGTTTGTAGCTGCTCAAGAGCCTTTAAATCTGCACTTTGCATCTGAGCATAATGCGAAACAACGACGATCTGCGCTGCCTTCAACTGATCTTGATATAAGTTTTGTGCCGTCCACGTCTGATCATGTAAGCGTGAACCATCCAGCACAGTGACTGGCGCACGCATACGCAGAGTCGAATGCCAATGTGGTTCTGTCAGTTGCTCTAATAACTGTGCAGGGTGACCCAAGCCTGTCGGTTCAATAAACAGTCGATCAGGCTTTTGTTCTGAGAGCAATCGAGACAATGCTATTTGCATCGGAAGCTGACTACTACAGCATAAACACCCGCCTAATAACTCTTTAACTGCATAACCTTCACTTTGTGGCATAAGCTGTTGGTCGACACCAATTTGCCCAAATTCGTTCATCAACACTGCCCAAACTTCATGTTCAGGTTTTTGACTCAACAAATGCATCAGTAAGGTGGTTTTACCGGCACCCAAAAAACCTGAAATAATATGCGTTGGAACCGCCTGTTGCATCGCCATCAGTTTCAAAATTGTTCCACCTAATCTGAAATACTATAAAAACAGCACAATAAAATAAGCGATTATTTTAGTTTAAATGTCTCATTTTCTCACTTTAAATCGACGGCTTTACACACGCAACATATCAAAGTATGTATTTAAACTGGGCTTATTCACTCTTAGAAACCTTTATTTACATTTTATTCAACGTCAAAATGCACGGTTTGTTCCATTTCCATCGCCTTTGTATATTTTATGTGAGTTTTCACTCAAATATTTTGATCAATTTTTCTACATTTTCAGTTTTTTGACTCACAAAAAGCTTCTACTTGTTACTTAAAGCCTACCATTTTTTCATCATCTGTAGTTTTAGGTAAAGTGCATTTTTCACATTGTTGCTTCAATTGAACCTCGCATATTCAGACGCTAGCATGAAGCTCAGTTCAAATTGATGTGATGAACAATCTGAACTGTTTCTCTATAAAATATAAGGATGCCGAAACAATGAAACTTTCACACTTATTAATTGCAACATCTTTAACTGCTGCGAGCTTTACAACTTTTGCAGCAACTCAGGAAGCTCCTGCACAGGAAGATAAAGTCGTTGTATCTACTCAAGAAACAGCTGAAACTACTGACTTAAGTGCAAATGCACCTGCTTCAGAAGCCTCAGCAGAACAACCAAACCAAGAAAAAGCAGCTAAATAATTTATTACTTGCTGTAATAAAGCGACCTACTCTCCAGCATGATTACAGCTCTTATTTAGCACAATCAGAAACCAAGACTTATCCTGTCTTGGTTTCTTTTTTGCTGATAGATTTAAATCATAGAAATTAGTGATCATTTCAAGGTGAAAGCTTATAGTAGAAAACAGAATATTTTAATAATAAACAATAAACTACAAACCATACCAAACACAAAGTCTCATTATCTTTATACCCATGACCTACTATTGACTAGCTTGTTCTGCCTCATTTTTTCACCGTTAATAACTGTAAAAGTGAATTAAATGGACATTCGCAATGCGCAACACAGCAAATTACACAACTGAAGTCGCAATTCTTGGTGCTGGCCCTGTCGGTTTGACCATTGCCAACTATTTAAGTAAGCAAGGCGTACAAGTCACAGTCATTGAACAGTTAGATAGCTTAATTGATTACCCGCGTGCAATTGGGATTGATGATGAGTCTCTACGGACGATTCAGTCTTTGGGCTTAGTCGAACAGGTCTTACCACATACCACGCCGAATCATGCTATGCGTTTTTTAACGCCAAAAGGACGTTGCTTTGCAGACATCCAACCTTTAACCCGTGAGTTTGGTTTTTCGCGTCGGAATGCCTTTATTCAACCACAAGTAGACAATGTCTTATTACAAGGTCTAAAACAGTACGAGCAGACTCATGTATTGTTTTCCCGCCAATTGATTGAATTTAGCCAAGATCAAACTGGTGTCACTTTAAAGCTACAAACCGCAGATCAAACTGAAGAAATCATTCAAGCACAATACTTAATTGCATGTGATGGCGGAAATTCCATTATTCGTCGTACATTGAATATAGATTTTGCAGGTAAAACAGCACCAAACCAGTGGATTGTGATTGATATTGAAAATGACCCACTGGCAACACCACATATTTACTTATGCTGTGACCCTGTACGTCCTTATGTTTCGGCAGCACTTCCACATGGTATTCGTCGTTTTGAGTTTATGGTGATGCCTGGTGAAACTCAAGAAGAGCTCAGTCAGCCTGAAAATATTGCCAAACTATTGTCCAAAGTACTTCCAACAACCGATGGTATTGAAGTGATTCGTCAGCGTGTCTATACCCACAATGCACGCATTGCAGAAAAATTCCGTGTCGACCGTATTTTACTGGCAGGCGATGCCGCCCACATTATGCCTGTATGGCAAGGTCAAGGTTATAATAGTGGCATGCGCGATGCTTTCAACCTTGCATGGAAAGTTGCATTGGTTGTACAAGGCAAAGCATCTGCTGAATTATTAGACTCGTACCAAGTTGAACGTAAAGACCATGCCAAAGCCATGATCGACCTTTCCGTGATGGCAGGTCATGTACTGGCACCACCGAAAAAATGGCAAGGCTTTGTGCGTGATGGCATTGCTCATGCATTGAACTACATCAAACCGATTAAACAGTATTTACTCGAAATGCGTTTCAAACCTATGCCGAAATATCATGCTGGTGCACTAATCACTGATGGCAGTAAAACCACACCTGTCGGCAAAATGTTCATTCAACCACATGTTAAACTTGAATCTGGCAAAACTGTTTTACTCGATGAGGTTCTGAGCAATGACTTTGCCATCATCGCTTGGGGGGTAGATCCAAAGTGGGGACTCACACCAGCGCACATGCAACAATGGCAAAAACTGGGCGTCAAGTTTGTTCAAGTCATTCCAGCAGTGCAACTGGACAATGAAAAACGCCAAAAGTATGACGGGGTGATCACGGTAGGCGATCTGGGCACAGACATCCGCAGTTGGTTTGGTCAAACGACTGAGTCTGTGGTCATACTTCGTCCAGACCGTTTTGTTGCAGCATTAGCGATTCCACAGACCTTAAACACGGTTAGCCAACAGCTCTTTGCCAAACTGCATGTGAGCTAATGCCATATCACAAGGTTCTGGCACAATCCAGAACATAAAAAACCACGCTAAACCATAATGCTGATCCGTTAAGGGGTTTTGTACTAAACTCCTTAACTTTTTAGTTCTTTAAAGCAGAATCTTCTATACTCTAGATCAAATATTTATAGCTCAACTACTACTTTGGTTAAGCCCGAATGCCCCATCAGAATATATATTGGGTTCGCAAGAAAAGCGGCTTGTGGCGCATACCCCCGACTACACAAATCACCAAATCCCTTGTATTGATTCATAAATCGCAAACTTTATTTTTAAATCGTTTTACCTTGAGCAAGTACAAGTGACGTTTCTGCGCATCAAATAGCATCATACGTTTAAACTTAGATTCTCAAATAAAATGCCAGTCTATTGCTTAAGACTGGCATGAGCACTAAGGCACGGTTTTATAGTACTAAGTTTATTGGACTTAAAGCGCTTGTACCCATTCAACTCCCTGTACCGCATCGCGACTTTGAATCAACTGGATAAAAGGTTTAAATTCGTCGAAATATGGGACAATTTTGAAAGAAATGGCATAGATTAACCAATAGGCCAAAAACAAATCTGCGGCACTAATTTGATTGCCCAACAAATATGGCTTCGCCTGAGCTAAACCTACTTTTATAAACCGATAAATAGATGCTTCTGTACCAAAACCCAAACTTCTTTTTCTAGTCTCTAGCTGTTGTTCAGAAATGCCTAAACTTTTCACGTCCATAAACTCAGTGAGTGGTCCATGACAAAAGAATAACCATTTCAAATATTCACCACGCTTGGGGTCATTGAAAGCAGGCGCGAAACCTTTTTCGAGATATTTATCTGCCAAATAAGCAAAAATAGCAGGAGTTTCTGAAATCACCGAACCCTGATCCACTAAAAATGGGACTTTCCCCATTGGGTTCAAAGCCAAATATTCAGCCTCCGCTAAATCTGCATATTCGATATGAATAATTTCGACCTGATCTTCAATATCTAACTCTTTTAAAAACGGCAATACCGTAATGCCGCGAGAATGAACGTTGCTATACAGCTTCATTATTTTGAGCCTCTTAGATGGCGCTTTGAGTATGTTTTAAACATCATATAGCACAACTGTATGTGTATATTTTTAAGTAAAAAAACAACGACATAATAATATGACTGATTTTATTCACTGTTTTATCCCAATCCCTTTCCTGCCTTTACCAAGAGTACATTTTTTGGACGTGTTATCAGTGTTTTTTATTGTGCTTTAAGTCCTTTTTACTCTCACCATTATTTACGACATTATAAAAATAAATTTTCATCATGCTTAAACTAAACACAATTTGGTGTTGCCTTAGGCATAGATGGTAAATCAGGAAAATTAAACCACGATATCATCATGGACTCAGTTAAAGAGACAAAATTAGAAATCGCACTGTGTATTCGCAATAAGGCATCTTGAACATTTATACCTTCTGGTTCTGCTATATCAACCCTTTAGCCAGATCTTTATAAACCTCATACACTTGAAATGTTGATTTACCTAATGACCCTTTCCCCAAGTTCCAATATTCAAAAGAATTCTGGTCAGAACATGTCCATATAAAATTGCTCTTTTAATATTTTTAAAATAAGATCAATCGCAGGGTTTTTCTGCTGTTTACGGTAATTCGCATAGAGTCCAATCATCGGTAAAGGTTCAATTGTGTTCTTCGCTACAATTTTATCGCCCAAAAGTGGAATCACATACGCAGGTACAATACTCCACCCAACCCCCATCCCGACCAAATTCACATTCAGCAAAATATTGGTCGAGTGCTGGACAATATTGACATTCAGTTTCGAGTGTTTAAAAAAGTCTTGGATCAACTTATATAACTGTGGTGAAGCGGTTTCATCACTGATCACAAAGTCACGATCATTAAAGTGCTTAATGCTAATACTGCGCTGTTCAGCAAAAGGAGAATCTTTCGGCATAATCAGAGCTAAAGGCTCCTGAAAAACTTGAACATGCTCAAACTCTCCAGACTCATCTGGATAACGCGTAAATGCAATATCAATTTCACCTTTTTTCAGAGCATCAAGCTGGGCTGAATCTGTCAGGCTATGAAAGCTAATTTTTAAGTCTGGAAAATGCGCGCGAATGTTTGGCATGATGTAAGGAAACACTTTCATTTCAGCAACAGGTACAAAGCCAATATGTAAGTGATCTTTACTCATATTGGCAATTTGGCGTGCATCATAAATTGCCTTTTCAGCATACTCCAAGCTCAGTAAAGCTTGTTTTAAAAATGCTTTTCCTTCTTCCGTAAGTTCGACCTTACGATTGGTTCGAATCAATAGCTGCGCGCCAACCTCATGTTCCAAATCCTTAATTTGCTGGCTAAGCGAAGGCTGAACCGTACACATGCGCTGTGCTGCTTTAGTAAAATTGAGTTCTTCTGCAACAGCAACAAAATAACGTAAATGACGCAATTCCATAAAACGCTCCAACTATGCTTCTGACACCCGTCGTGTCGTTTTAGCCACTTTAAATTTGTAGATACATAACGTCAGCAGCACAATGGCTGCACAGATTAAATATGTAGTTTGAAAGCCTAAATGCGCAATCACCACACCTA
This sequence comes from Acinetobacter halobius, assembly GCF_044130335.1. Classification (NCBI taxonomy): domain Bacteria; kingdom Pseudomonadati; phylum Pseudomonadota; class Gammaproteobacteria; order Moraxellales; family Moraxellaceae; genus Acinetobacter; species Acinetobacter halobius. The sequence continues at coordinate 175,667 of NZ_JBIQOD010000004.1, read as the reverse complement.
TCACAACCGAGCCAACAGCCATTCCCAAATCAAACAAAGTAAAAAAAGTAGAAATAGCATGTCCCATACGTTGTTTCGGTACCGACTGAATGGCGACCGTTTGAAAACAAGGAAATAACGAGCCGTATCCCATACCAATCAATACAGCAGATAACCATAACATCCATGGACTATTGACGATGCTGACCAGCACTAAACCCAATGCAAAACACAAAAATGAAGGATAAATCACAGCACTGGCGCCACGGCTGTCATAAATCTTGCCGACCCACGGTCGCACCAAAATCATCGACACAGCAAAAACCACGAAAAATAAACTGGTATAAGCCAATAAAGCTTTGGACTCAGTATATGTAGCAATGAAACTCATAATGCTCGAATATGCAAAGGCCGTGAGTAATGCAATTAAACCAATCGGCACTGCCTTGAGTTCAATAATGTCATACCAGCTCAAACCTACTCGTTCTTTAGTTTCGGGCACTTGAAGAGAAACAGATTCAGTAATTGGAATCAACCAACTAAAAATCAAACCAAGACTAATCAGCACAGTCAGTAGAACAAATAAATCATTAAAACTACTGTACTGCACAACGCTCAGAGCAATAAGTGGCCCAAAAACCACAGCCAAATTGGTAGACATGACAAAATAACCCATCCCCTCACCTTTGCGTTGTTCGGGTATAAAATCATTAGCAATGGGTACAGTTACAGTTGTTAAAATACTAAACCAAATACCATGTATAAAACGAATAGCAAGCAAGCTCCACATGCTGTCCACCCAAAGATAGCTAAAGGCAAAGCAGACAAAAAGTGATGCCGAAGCACGAAAGGAAAAAGCCTTCCCGAGCCGCTCCACAATCAACCCTGAAAACGGTCGCACTGCAATAGAGGACACCAAAAATAGGGTTAAAGCGAGACCTGCTTGCTTCACCGTCCCACCGAGTTCTTGCATGATATAAACGGGCAAGATCGTGAGTAATGCAAAGTAATACGTGAACAAGAACAGATTATTACACACACAAAGTATAAAATTTCTATTCCAAAGCGACTGCTGAGGCATTATCTATTCCTCTAAAAGCGCATGTCGCTGTGCAGGTGCAATTACCAACCGAACCAAATTGTGAATATAGGCGTCATCAGGCATACGGTTAAAAAAAATAATTTGATAATGAATCGGTCCATACAAAGTATCGAGCATCAACTCAAAAGGATAATCTGCGCGTACTTCACCACGCTCAATCGCACACTGAATTAATTTACGGGTTTGGACACGACGTGGCAGTAAATACTCTTGGAAAAATAACCCTGCAGCTTCGCGATGCTCTGCCATGACCACCAACAGTGCTCGCCCCACTGGATGATTCAAGGCCACTGCCAGTTTAGATAATTGTTGTACTAAGTTGTGCTCTAAACTTTGCTCAAAATCCAATTCAAAGACGGATTCGGTATGCAATTTAAATGCTTCAAAAACCAAATCAGATTTGTGCTTCCACCATCGGTAAATGGTGGATTTTCCAACTCCTGCACGTGCAGCAATATCTTCTATAGTGAACTGTGAATAATCTGCCTCTGACAAAGCTGCCAGTACAGCATTTAAAATGCATTGTTTTCGTTTAGAACCTTTCTCAACATTCATATCACACCAAAACGATACGCTACGTATCGTTTCATTTTATACTTAAAAATGCACTTGTGCTAATTTCTTTAATAAATAAATTTTAGACATAAAAAAAGGTCTCCTATATAGGAGACCTTTTCATTGCATTTAACTATGCGATGTTTTTTTATAAATACTGCACGAAGGGTGATGGTTTTCTTGTAAGCGCGCAACTTTACGTTGCTCAGCCGCTTCAAAACGACAACGCTTCCAGTCATTATCCAAGTTCAATGCAGGAATTTGTTTTGGCTTACCATTTTCATCGACCGCCACCATAGTAAAGTAACAACTGTTGGTATGACGTACTGTACGCTTTTGAATATTCTGCGCTTCAACACGAATACCGATTTCCATCGAAGTCCGCCCCACATGGTTCACACTTGCCAAGAAAGTAACCAACTCACCTACATGAATCGGCTCTTTAAAGTTCACTTTATCCACCGATAAGGTCACTACATAACTGCCAGAAAAACGACTTGCACACGCATACGCAACTTGGTCTAACAGTTTCAAAATGGTGCCACCATGCACATTTCCTGAAAAATTCGCCATATCTGGTGTCATTAAGACCGACATAGTGAGTTCAGACTGGTCATCTGCAGCCGCAGCAATTTGATCTAATGGGGACATCGCGTTCTCTAATTCGGAAGATAATAGGATATGTGGCGCTTATTATATCGGTTTTACAGACTAAATTTGGTAACAAAACCATCATTATTATTTATAGCGATTCTCCCATCATTCAAAAAAATATATATAAAGAAGACTAAGGTGTTGAATCTATAAGCCTTCTTGGTACTTCAACCAGTTTTCTATCACATATATTTGACTGTACAATTCACATTCAGTCGCATGAACATCGCTATATACAAGAGCACAGCCCTTAATTTCACCTATTCATTTGCCAAAATATATATCTACTACTGCATGCGTGCCTGAATCGCTTGAATATTCAGTTTCTGTTTATAATTTTTTTGAGCGAACACTTTTTGAATCTGTTGCAATTGAGCAACAGTTGCATCCTGCCCTGCTTTCATCGTCATTTCACGCCCACTCACATCAAAAATATGCACTTTCTCACGTAAGTCTGGCTGAATCACAATATCGGCATTTTTCAGCTCTATTTGCGCAAGGTTCTTTTGCATAATATTGATATTTTGGTTAAATAGCCCCCATACATTCGACGTTTCGGTATACATCGGCTGCGCTAAAATATCTACAGCAATAATAATATCTGCACCTAATTTACGCGCTACATCGACAGGAACTGGGCTCACTAAACCGCCATCAACATACTCATCTTCACCAATTTTAGTCGGGATAAACATGCTCGGAATGGACACCGATGCACGCACTGCTTGCCCTGTATTTCCATAATTAAAAACGACTTTTTTACCTTCTTTTAGTTGTGTTGCAACCACATACATCGGTGTTGGTAAACGTTGAAGAGGAACATCTTTGACCTGTTCATTAACATAGTCCTCAACTTTTTGACCATCAAAAAAACCTTTCATACCCAAACGAATATCACGTACATCATTGGCTTTCATATTGAGTGCAATTTCACGCAGTTCATTTGCGTTTTTACCACTGGCATAGAGGGAGCCCACTATACTACCCGCACTGGTTCCCACGATAAAATCAGGATGTATACCTGACTGCTCCAGTACTTGTATTGCACCAATATGTGCGTAACCACGTGCACCGCCACTACCAAGGACAAGAGCAATAATTGGCCGATTTTGCTCTTTTTTAAGCTGTTTAAAATTAATGCGATCGGTTCTTTCCTGAGCTTCGTTGGAATTATTATGTGTTGCACCAAGCTGATTTGACAGGTCTTGGTCTGCTTTTGGCATGCTTTGGCAACCAGCCAAGACAAGCAATGTAAGCGACAACAGGCTAATTTTTAATTTCAACATAATTCACCAACGCTAAGGAAGAAGAAAATTTTAAGCAACATAGTGTATGAAAATCCGTAGCCGTCTGACTGTTGTTTTTCGTAAAAGTGTGCATTCTCTTATTATAATTCTTTTCACCCTTTTAGTATCATCTGGTATGTGTATTCAGCTCCTGAACCGCATATTTAAACCTAAAGTGCCTATCTTTTTGTAGTCTAGTCACCTATTGGACTCCGTTTGGTCATAAATTTTGACTCATTAGAGCTCTTAAAATAGCCAAAAAATAATCATTCACTGACAATAAAATAAGTATTGAACGTCACTTTCTCTCTTGGTGAAGAGCTTAGAATGAGGGCAGATTCTTCCTATAAATCCTCTCCCGAGCCCTCTCCTTTAAAAAGAGAAAGAACTTTCATTGTGATTTCACTAGAGCTCAAAAAACGACGTATGCACGAACTCCATTGAAGATTCATTAATGTACGACTATTAGTGCATAAAAAAGCCCCTACCTGAAGTAGAGGCTTTCTGGCGAATTACCAAATGTCTGATTTGACTTTATCTTTAAATTTAGGATGGTTGTCTAATTTAAACACTGGCTCTTTCACTCCTTGTTTGAGCTGACCGATATAGTCCTTTAACAACATCAATAAGAATGGTGTTAATAACAAAATGGCAAACAAGTTAATGGTGGCCATGATGCCCATGAACAAATCCGCAGTGTTCCAAATAAGGGGCACACTCATCACTGAACCGAGATAGACCATAATCAAAACAAAGACACGGAAGACGAACATCACCTTGGCATTGTTATTGATAAATTGCACATTGCCTTCAGCATAGGCGTAGTTACCGATGACTGATGAAAAAGCGAACAAGAATAAAATCGTTGCAAGGAAGTCATCCCCCCATGAACCAATTTGGCTCTCTAGCGCCATTTGTGTTAATGCAACACCTTCAAACCCAGCATCGTGATACAGACCAGACGCCAAAATAATAATTGCTGTACATGAACACACCACAAACGTATCCACAAATACACCGAGCATTTGTACTAAACCTTGGTTTACGGGATGTTTCACATCTGATGCAGCTGCCGCATTTGGTGCTGAACCCATACCTGCTTCATTAGAGAATAAACCACGTTTAATCCCCATCATCATTGCCATGGAAACCATCGCACCGAAGAATCCACCTGCTGCTGCCTCAAACTCAAATGCTTTCGAGAAAATAAGCTGGAAGATATCGGGCAAAATAGCATAGTTAATAATGGCAATATAAAGTGCAACAACTAAATACAATATAGCCATAAATGGAACAAAGCTTTCAGCAACCTTCGCAATACGCTTAATCCCACCAAAGATAATCACTGCAGTTAGCAAGACTAAACCGAGCCCAACCCAAGACACCACAATATGAATGCCACCGAGTTCAAAAGCCAAATTAGCTTTGTCCCAACCCCATGCATGTGCTGTTGCACCTGTAATGGCATTGGCTTGTACTGCGTTAAACACAAAACCATAGGTTGAAATTAATGCTACAGCAAAAACTACGCCCAACCATTTTTGCTTCAGGCCTTGAGTAATATAATAAGCAGGACCTCCACGAAACTGTTTATTCTCTTGGTCACGTACTTTAAACAATTGTGCTAAAGATGATTCAACAAAAGCTGAGCTCATGCCTAAAAATGCAGTCACCCACATCCAAAAAACTGCACCCGGTCCACCAATCGCAATTGCGATCGCAACACCAGCGACATTACCCACACCAACACGGCTTGCAAGCCCCGTTACAAAAGCTTGAAAAGGCGTAATGCCATGGTCATCATCACATTCCTTACGGCTTGATTTCATCACCTTGATGCTGTGTAAAAATAAGCGAACCTGCACCGCACCCGTAATTAGCGTGTAAAACACACCAACTGCAACCAGAAAAACCACTAAAAAGTCCCACAGAGGTCCATTCAGTGTATTCACCCACCCGAGTAATGTTTCATTTAACTGATCATTCATCTCGACTTCCTAATTATTGTGAAAGACTAAAAAGCAAAAAAGCCCTAGTTTCCTAGGGCAAATCGCAAATTCAATTAGCTAAAAAACTGCAAAATAGACTGAATAACAGCAACGTTAATCAAGTCTACAAAGAAGGCGCCACATAAAGGAACAATTAAGAATGCCTTATGAGAAGGACCATACATGTTGGTAATGGCTTGCATGTTTGCCACTGCTGTTGGTGTTGCACCCATACCAAAACCACAGTGTCCTGCAGACAATACAGCAGCATCGTAGTTTTTCCCCATTACACGGAAAGTTACGAAGCCCGCATACAATGCCATAGTAATTGTTTGCGCACCCAAAATAACAACCAGTGGACCAGCCAAGTCAGCCAACTGCCATAATTTCAATGATAATAATGCCATCGCAAGGTAAAGTGATAATGATGCATTACCAAATACATCAATCGCACGATCAAAGATTTGAACTTTAAAAATCCCTTCCAATACATTACGTAAAATCACACCACCAGCAAGCGCCCAAACGAATGTTGGCAACTCAAGCATTGTGCCTTTCATCTGACCTGTCATAAAGTCAGCAAAAGCCAAACAGCCTGCGAACAAACCTAATGTAGTAATTGCATTATCAGCTGTGATAAGACGAACCCGATGCGGATATTCAAATGGTACATATTCCGTTGAGCTAATCTCTGGTAAAGGCGTATTATCACTTCTTTCAATCTGCTCATTGGTACGTGGTGTCGCTAATTCATAGCGGTTAATAAGTAGTTTTGCTAAGGGGCCACCAATTAAACCACCAATAATTAGACCAAAAGTTGCACTCGCCATACCTAATGCAAGTGCACCTTGAATACCATGCTTAACTTCTAAAATTTCACCCCAAGCACCCGCAGTACCGTGACCACCAGTTAAGGTAATTGAACCCGCAATTAAACCAATCAATGGATCAATACCTAATAGGGTTGCAAGGCTAATGCCCACGAAATTTTGTACCACAATAAAGGAAGCAACAGCCATTAAGAAAATAATAAGACCGATCCCACCTTCACGTAATTTGGAGAAGTTTGCACTTAAACCAATTGAAGCGAAGAAAATCAGCATAAAACTGGTCTGTAATTCACTACTTGTAGTAATGCTATAGCCCCAAAGACTATGTACAAGCAAAGAGATAATCGCAGCGACCAAACCACCTGCTACAGGCTCAGGAATGTTGTAGCGTTTCAAGAAATCAATTTTATTAACCAAGAAGCGACCAAGTAACAAAACAATGACAGCAGCAATCAAGGTATAAAATGCGTTAAATGTAAATTCCATGACAATTGTCCATAAAGCTGATGCTTAGAGTTGTTATCTGGCTAATAAATAAGCCACTGAATCCATTGATACTTCAAGATAGATTTCGTAAATCTGAGTCAAACTCAGTCTTGCGTATGAAAATTCAGGCAATGGGTAAATTGGTAACAACTAAGCGATCTGATGCATAACATATTCAGCTCTACCGATGAGTAAACTGAAAGAACGTAATGCCCAATAATTTTTGGACACAGATACGATTTTTTGACTTAAGTCACAAAAATCGCCCCATACTGGCTTAAAATTAACCAATAAAAGCACAATACGAGTGAAAGACCGACATTATGCAGATTTTTTATAGATAATCTTTATTTTTTTACAATAATTTTTAACTATTTCCCTTATTCTTTTTCTGTCTTAATACTAAAATCTATTTTCACTCATTATTTAGCCTATATAAATTTTCTATGCTTTCTAAAAAACAAAACAGAAGCTTAAAGCTCCTGTTTTGTTACTACAGTTTTCGATTTTAGAAGTTATATTTCGCCATAAAACCAACACGGTTGTCTTTGTAGCTATTTCCTGCAAAGGTATCGCGTTTACCATTGATATATTCAACACCTAAGTCCAATGGCTTAACTGGTGAATAGATAAAGTTAATCCATGCTTGGTAAACTTCTTCATTTGCTGCTGGATTTAAAGTTGCGTAATCCGTACCATCATCCGCAAACAGTGCGCCATAAGCTAAAGTCGAACGTAATTTTTCGTTGAACTTATATGTACCACCGACCTGCACACCAAATGCTTCATTTTGCTCGATGTTACCATTTGCTGGATCTACGTAGAATGCTGTATTACTTCCATATAGGTAATTACTATTACCTTGTACATAAGATACATCTGCACTTAGTTTTAGCGGGTCAATCACTTGATAATTTACACCAGCTGCCACACCCCAACCTGTTTTATCATCGCCTGATGCATCAGACTTATATTGCTCTACTAAGCCGCGAACAGATGCATTTGCTTTACCATCTGCAAAACCTTGCGTTAATTTTGCAGTTAATACAGGTAAGCTATATTTTACATCTGAAGTAACGTTTGCTGTATTAGTCGCATTTCGAGCTGTTGCAGAACTATTACCTTCTTCAGCAGCAAGGAATAATTTGGTTGCAGGCGCTAAATTAAAGCCATAACGAACTTGTGGAATACGTGCCGTACCCCCACCCACGTTGGTCCCAAAATCAATCATTTCTGGCGCATGGTTAGACAGGAAGTTAGAAGTGGTTTGACCAAATAACCAGTTGTTATAGGTTAAATACGCATGGCGAATACGTAGTGCTTCATTTGTTCCAGCAAAGTCAACTTCAACCTTACCGCCAAGCTTATTATCACCACCAACATTGGTATTGAAATCCAAACCTAAACGCGTAGTTTTAGCAGTTGCGCGAAGCTTGTCTTTGGTTTGACCATCTGAACTAGACACTTTATTGAAGTCATCATCCGCACCCTCAATAATGTAGTTTGCATCGCCACGAACAAAACCATATAGGTTAATGTCAGCACCTGACTTAGATTTAAATGAAGACAATGCTGACTCAGGCTTCGCAGGTGGTGCTGGCTGTGCTTTGACTTGTTGAATCTGAACGGCTTGTTGTTGTTGAACTTGTTGCTGCTGTTGCATTAAAGCTTTTAACTCAGCAACTTCAGCGCGCAATTGAGCAATCTCTTGTTGTTCTTTCGTTGCTGCATGAGTCGTTGTCATCATCAACGCGGCAACACTGAGTGCTAGGCTTTGAGCGACAAATGGCTTTTTAGTGAGGGCTAAACGCATACGCAAGCTTCCTTTATTACATAGTTAGTGGTAAGTCAAAAATTCCATTTCAGTAAAATTTACTATACAAAAACCATTCCATTTCGGTCTCTTTATGTATAGAACAATCTTATAAAGATGAAAAATCGCACATTTCGATGTTTTTGGATATGATCTTTTATTACTTTTGCAACTAAAGTCTAATTAGAAACCTTCTAAACTGGAATAAGCATCACACTTCATCTGCTTTGAATTATGAAATTACAATTTAAAAATGTTTTTGCAATAATTAAGTAACAATTCTTCATATATTCTTAAATATAGACTGAGTTTTCGGTGATATCTATATTTTTTTCTTATAACTAAAGTCTTAGTTTGATTGATAACCACATGCTGCCAAATAAGTGGTCAAAACTACGTCTTTGCATAAAAAGTAGGATAATTATGACGCAGCAGATGTCCGATCTTGTCGATCAAGCAATTCGCTCACGCCATTCAGTTCGTGCCTTTACAAACCAAATGGTTGAGGTACAAACCCTTAAAGATATTTTACACGTCGCCAGCCGAGCACCATCAGGGACCAACACACAACCATGGAAAGTGTATGTGGTCACTGGGAAAAAGCGCGACGAAATAGTTGAACGTGTTTGTCATGCGCAACTTGAGCTTTTTCAACATCCTGAAAAAGCAGCACAATACCAAGAAACTTTCGCTTATTATCCTGAAAACTGGATTTCACCCTATATTGACCGTCGTCGCGAAAATGGTTGGGGGCTGTATGGATTACTCAACATTCAAAAGAATGAAAAAAGTAAAATGGCTCAACAGCAACTCCGTAATTTTCAATTTTTTGATGCACCTGTGGGCTTATTTTTTACAGTCAATAAAGTCATGGGCATTGGGTCTAAAATGGACATTGCCATGATGATGCAAAATGTGATGGTTGCAGCCAAAGCACGTGGCTTAGACACCTGCCCACAAGCAGCATGGAATCACTTTCATTCTATCGTACTGGGTATTCTTGGTGCATCATCAGATGAAGAATTAGTCGGCGCAATCGCTTTAGGTTATGCAGACCCAGAACACATTGTGAATAGCTTTATCACACCACGGGTCCCTGTAGACGAGTTTGCTGTTTTTTTAACTGACGAATAGAGATCACAGCTTTCATTTATCAAAAGAGACTGATTACAGTCTCTTTTTTATACATTTAAATGTCTCAGACTTAGGCTTTTATCCCTTCGTCTTGCCCAAGTTTGAATACATAATATAAAGCCAGTAACACAAAAATAGCCATGACAATGGCCATATTTAAAAGTGCAGACCAAACTAAGAAATTTAGAATCACGCCACAAAGTAAACCACATGCAAATTGCATACTGCCCATGATCGCACTAGCCGTTCCAGCACGAGCGCCTTGCTCAGACATTGCAATTGCCATTGCATTTGGTCCCGTAAAACCAATCGCTGCAACAGCTAAAAACATACCTGCACACACAACAGATAAAGGTGCTGTTGCCATGCTTCCTGCTATTAACAGCAAAATAACCCCTAACAATTGCAAAGCACTCCCTAATTTTAAACGTTGAAATACATTTAAACTGCGTGCTAAACGTTTATTTAAAGTTGAGAAAAGCATGATGCCAACCGCATTCGCACCAAAAGCATAGGCAAAAATTTGCTGGCTCAAACCATACCCGTCCATTAAAATGGCAGCTGAGGCACTGATATAACAAAATAAAACCGCGCCAGCAAAACAACCGACAAACATTGGTCGTCTAAAACTTGGATCTTGGAAAATCGCACTATATAAGTTGAGTACTTGATTGAAATTCAGTTTTAACCGACGCTTTGGATCTAAAGTTTCTTTAAAAAAGAAATGTACACAGCAGAGACTTCCCAAACCAACAAGCATCAATATGGCAAAAATACTGTGCCAACTACTAAAACTCAGCACCAAAGCGCCCAAACTTGGTGCAATAATTGGAGCAATGGTCGTCACAATCATCATACTGGCAAAAGCTTGTGCCGAAGCTTGCATATCCAAACGGTCACGAATTGCAGCACGTGCAATCACCACCCCGACACAACCACCTAGAGCTTGTAACACCCGCGCAGCAATTAAGCTCCATTCACTGTTTGCAAACACACACAGTAAACTGGCCACAATATAAAGGCTCAATCCAAAATACAGAGGCTTTTTACGCCCGATTCGGTCACTTACAGGCCCATAAATTAGCTGCCCAAGAGCCAAACCAAGAAAATATGCAGGCAAGCTGTTAGCAACCATTTGTGTGCTTACCCCGAAGTCATCTGCCATTTGTGGCAAAGCGGGTAAGTACATATCAATAGAAAGTGGGCCCAGTGCCGTCAGTGAAGCGAGTAAAAGAATCCAAGCGTTAGAATATTCCGCTTTTTCCTGTGTAGTTGACATAGGATTAATGTGTTTTTTAAAGGAGAGTTTGCAGACAAGTTTACACGCTCCATAGTATGATTTATACCTGAGCAAGTGAAATTTCACATATTCTCATATTTGAAAATTGTCTAACCCTAAAAGACAGATAAAGGTGCGCTTTGAAAGCATGGCTGACGAGCCTGAAACAGGCTACTTATAATACAACCTTTATGTATAACCTCCGCATGGTCATCACCTTTGCAGGAACCGCTTTTGTACCTTATTTTATGGGGTTCCAATTGGCAACTATTCCACTTACACTAGGTGCAGTTGCAGCGGGTTTAAGCGATATTGATGACCGCTTTTCCGTGCGCATCATGAACTTGATTTATACCTATATTGGTTTTTTTGTCACAGCCACCTCTATTTATTTTTTATTTCCGCACCCGATTTTATTTGCGCTAGGTCTTATTGTTTCCTGTATCGGTTTTATTTTACTGGGTTCATTGGGACGTCGTTATGCAACCATTTCATATGGTTGTTTGGTTATTTCCGTCTATTCCATGCTTGGTGTCGGTCTTTTTGACCAATGGTATATGCAGCCTTCGCTTTTAGTCATCGGTGCAATTTGGTATAGCCTGATTTCAACCATCAGTTTTTTGCTTTTCCCAGTGCGTCAAGTTCAAGATAACTTATCCAAATGTTATTCGTCTTTGGCCGATTTTCTCTTTGCCAAGTCTAATCTATTCGATGTCGATATGACGCCAAATAGTTATCAACAAAGTATGATTGAGCTGTCTCTGGAAAATGGCAAATTAATTGCGATATTCAACGACATGAAAACCGCTCTACTCACCCGTTTAAAAGGTGACCGTGGGCAGCGTGATACCCGTCGGAGCTTGCAATATTATTTTGTCGCACAAGATATCCATGAACGTGCAGATTCAGCACATATTGACTATCAGAAACTGGCTAAGATCTTTCAGCACAGTGATATCTTGTTTCGCTTTCAACGTATTTTATCCATCCAAGCCAAGGCCTGTAAGGACCTCAGTAGCAGCATATTAAACCGCCAAACCTACGTGCATAATAAACGCTTTAAACATGCGTTTGAAAACCTCCGCTTATCTTTAGAAAAGCTCAAAGATGAACAACAATATGACCAAATTTGGGTCAATGCCCTGTTTTCCTTATTTCAAAACTTAAAATCAATTGATGCACAGCTTCGTAACTTAGAAACTGAGCGCAATATCAAATTTGATAAAAGTAAGCACATTGAAAGTCAGCTCAAAGATGATGACCTCAAAGGTTGGGATGACATTGTGGTGCGGATTAAACAAAATCTCACGCCTGAATCCGTACTATTTCGACATGCAATACGGGTTTCGATTGTACTCTTGGTCGGCTATATTTTTGTTCAAGTAACCAATATTCAATATGGTTATTGGATTTTACTGACCGCTTTATTTGTCAGCCAACCCAACTTTAATGCCACCAAACGACGTTTGCGCTTGCGGATCATAGGTACATTGATGGGAATTCTTTTGGGTTATGCCATCTTGTATTTTGTCCCATCCATTGAAGGCCAATTGGTCATGTTAGTGATCAGTGGTGTCCTCTTTTTCGAACTTCGCAGTAAACAATATGCTCAAGCCACTGCATTTATTACTATTTTGGCTTTAATTAACTTTAATTTAGACGGCATGGGTTACGCCGCGGCACTTCCGCGGATGATTGACACCCTGATTGGCTGTGGGCTGGCGTGGTTGGGTGTGAGTTTTATTTTCCCCGATTGGAAATTTCGTCGTCTCCCCCGCACCATTTACCGCTCCCTTGCAGCACAATGCAATTATTTGGCTGAAGTAATTGAGCAGTATAAATCTGGACGCAACAATGGCTTGAATTATCGCGTTGTTCGTCGTGCGGCACACAATACCGATGCCGAAGTTGCTTCACTCATTTCAACTTTAGCCACCGAGCCTGACTTCGACCCCACTCAAAAAAGTTTGGCATTTGAATTTCTGTGTCTCAATCATACCTTTATCAGTTATATTGCGGCACTGGGTGCACATCGTGAGAAAATTGACGACCCACAAATTTTAGAATTGATGGATCGCGCTTTTGACAATATCCAAGGCGCACTGCTACGTGACGAAATGCCTGATTTAACTGCACAGAATATGCTTCAAACCATTCGTCAACGTTTAAGCCAAAATAATGAAGAAGATCAAAAAGCATTGATCATTTTGCAACAGCTGTCATTGATGTTTAGCATCCTAAATCAATTCAGTCGTTTGAAGCAAAGTTTGAGCCATGAACGGGATCACGAGGCTACAGAATTAGCTTCATTATAATTTGGGTGATTTTGGAACAATATACTCACTGAAATGCTCTAAATAATGCTAAACTTTTTGCAGTTTTAAATCTGTTACTTTCACTATGACCGCGAAAAATTTATACGCTTATACTTTACAGCCTGTGAACTATGAAATCACTGAGTCTGAACAACGCGATGCTCAATTAAAAATTTGGCGTAGCACAAACAAAATCAGCCTGAAAGCCTGGATCATCATGGGTGCAGTCGTTGCCCTTTCAATCCTCGGCTTAATTCTGCTTAAAAACTATTCCACAATTTTTTGTTGGGTTGCCATAGCCTGTGTTGTAGTCTATCTACTGGTCCGTAAATTCGGCCTAGAATGGTATGTAAAACGCAAAATGCATGAGTTTCCAGTACAGGAAATTAAAGGCATTCGCTTAGGTGTACAACCTCATGGTCTGGTTATGCGCCAACAAATGGGTATGCAGGAAGGTGTCGGTGCAATCAGTTGGAAAGATATTTATGAATGGTACAACACACCTGAGTTCTTATTGATTAAGTTTAAGGTGAAAGGCCAAGAAGGTGCTTACATCCTGCCAAAGCGCATGGATAGTAAAAACTTCTCATTTAATACGATCCGTACGCATTTAAAAGAAACTGTGGGTGAAGCTCAGCCGCTTTAATCGCTTTTTATTTTATAAAAAACCTCCTTATTTGGGAGGTTTTTTTATACCCTAAACCTCTAAATATAAATGATAATGAGAATAAATATTAATTGCTAAATCCATAGTATCTTCTTAATCTTCAGGTATAATTCGCGCACAACAAATCGCTCACGATCAAGTCTAGCCATGTTTAAAAAGACATTTTTCCAAGTGCATTGGTTTTTGGGAATCACTGCGGGTCTCATTCTATCTCTTATGGGTGTCACAGGTGCCATCTACTCTTATGAACAGCAAATCTTAAAGTGGATGAATCCTAGCAGCTATACCGTTCAAGCAAGTCAAAACAATAAATTAACCCCTGCTGAGTTGTATCTGCATTTCCAAAAGAATGATCCAAGCATCCAAATTAACAGTATTACCATTGCTCAAGAGCCCACTGCATCCAGTACAGTTAATATTGTGAAAGAAGGTGCACGCCGTGGCTATAACATGATGGTAAATCCATATACCGCCGAAGTTTTACCCGAAATCAAAGGTCGTGATTTTTTTAACTTTATTCAACAACTACACCGCACTTTAACAGTCGGTCCTGTGGGTAAGCAAATCACAGGTGCCTGCACCCTCATGCTCATCTTCTTTGTATTGAGTGGTCTGTACCTCCGTTGGCCCAAGCGTCACTCCATCAAACAATGGTTTTTTGTTAAGCCTAAATTGAAAGGACGCAACTTCATTTGGGATTTACATGCGGTTGTTGGCACTTGGGTGGTGATTTTTTATCTCATCTTGGCCTGTACGGGGCTGTACTGGTCCTATGATTGGTGGCGCGATGGCATGTTCAAAGTGCTTGGTGTTGAACGCCCGCAACCACAAATGCAAGAAGGCCCCCGTCCAAATGCAGGTGAAGCTCAAGGCCCACGCGGCGAACAAACGGGTGCTCGTGGTGGCGAGTCACGTGAGCAAGGTCGTGGCGGCCCACAAAGCGAGCACGCTACACATGGCGAACGTGGGCAAGGTGAGCATAAAGGCTTATCACCTCAACAAGTGCAAATTGCTTTAACCCAAACATGGACAGGCTTTAATGCACAAGTTGGTCGCGACTATTCAACACTGACCTTAAATATTCCGAAAAAGCCAGATGGCACACTTGAGCTTTCATTTGTAGATGCAATTCCACAGCATGAGCGAGCGCGAAATTCAGCAGTCTTTAATTATCAAACTTCAAAAATTGAAAAAATGGAGTTATATGAAGAAAAGAAGCTAAATGAAAAAATCATGAGCAGTATGCTTCCTGTGCACCGTGGTAGCTTCTTTGGCCCAATTTATCAATTCTTTGCCATGTTCGCATCACTAATGATGCCACTGTTCTTTATAACGGGTTGGATGCTCTATCTGAAACGTCGTAAACAAAAGAAACTCACCCAACAAGCACGTGGTGGAGCGTTGAATGTTACGGTTGATCCAAATGCGAAACCGTGGCTAATTGCCTATGCAACCCAAACTGGTGTGTCTGAGCAAATCGCTTGGCGTACTGCAACCAGCTTACAAGAAGCAAGACAGCCAGTAAGCGTAAAAGCGGTACAACACTTAACGCTTGATGACTTAAAAACTGCCGAACAAGTACTTTTTATTGCAAGTACTTATGGCACGGGTGAAGCACCTGACTTAGCTAGTAGTTTTGAAAAGAAATTTTTAAATACAACCTTGGATTTGTCACACCTGCACTATGCCGTATTGGCTTTAGGCTCTCAAGAATACCCTGACTCCTATTGTAGTTTTGGGCATCGCATTGACCATTGGTTAAAAGCCAATGGAGCGCATACTTTATTTGCAACCATTGAAGTCAATAATGCAGACAACAGCGATATTCAGCGTTGGAATAGTGCTCTTGCCTCTGCAACAAAACTTGAACTTCAAGCCATGAATATTGATAAAACCTTTGATCAATGGACTTTGGCACAACGTGAAGTACTCAATCCAAACAGTGTTGGCGCACATGCTTATAATATCGAGCTAAAAACCAACTTCGATGTTACATGGCAAGCAGGCGATATTGCTGAAATCCAACCTGGTAATAGCACAGCACGTATCCAAGCATTTATGCAAAAGCATCACATTGCAGCACAAAGTACCGTTGAATCCTTAGCTATTTCGATTGAGCAAGCACTTTGGGATAAAAACCTCAGCACAGAGATTGAGCCTTTTGCCAATTTGGAACATTTGCTAGAACAATTGAGTCTTTTACCTACACGTGAATACTCGATTGCAAGTGTACCGACCCAACAAGTGTTACGTTTGGTTGTGCGCCAACAGCAAGATTTAGAAGGTGAACTGGGCTTAGGTTCTGGTTGGTTAACCCAACATGCCGAGCTTCAGCAACCTATCGCACTGCGTATTCGTACCAATGAATCTTTCCACTTGATCAATGACAACCGTCCTATCATTTGTATTGGTAATGGCACAGGTATCGCCGGTTTAATGAGTCTACTCCATGCACGTACCCGCCTAGACTATACTCAAAACTGGTTGATCTTTGGTGAGCGTCAGCGTGAACATGATTTCTTCTATCAAAGTACGATTGAAGCATGGCAAACCACAGGCATGTTGCAACGCTTAGATTTAGCATTCTCACGAGATCAAGCAGAAAAAGTTTATGTACACCATAAACTGACTGAACAAGCCTATGAGCTTAAAATATGGGTTGAAAAGGGTGCCGTCATTTATGTCTGCGGTAGCATTAATGGGATGGCAAGTGATGTTGATACAGCATTGGTAGAAATCTTAGGCGAAGAAAAATTAGATCAACTCCGCCAAGAAGGTCGTTACCGTCGTGATGTTTATTAAACATTAAATCAAGATGAGAAAACCGAGCCACAGTGCTCGGTTTTTTTATATATAAATTTGCTAAAATCCATGCAAAGCCTAAACTCACAAGCCTACATGCAAAAATCAAAAAGAATCATTAGTTTTGTCATCGGTTCATTACTTTTCGCAGATGGCTTGTATTTTATTTTACAACTACGCTTTGATTTCGGCATTCTCCTGCCTTTGTTTATTGGATTAGGTCTGCTGATTTATGCACTCACCGCCCCTAGGCTTAGGGCTTATATTCAAACCAATAAAATCCGACAATCAATATGGCGTTACACTTGGGCTATTTTCTTGCTATGGATTTGTAGTTTAGCCATTTTCTTTCTCTTTTTAAAATTTTTAAATGAACAAAACATACCCCATGTCAATGCACCCGCCGTTTTAGTTCTTGGCAGTGGGCTAAAGCACGGTAAACCGAGTCCAACTTTAGCCAGTCGCTTAGATCAGGCAGCTCATTACGTAAAACAATATCCAGAAACTATTATTGTTGTAAGTGGTGGGCTATCTCCACAGCAAAACATCAGCGAGGCCAACGCAATGCGTCAATATTTGGTGGATCAACACCATATTCCAGCCCATCGCATCTACACCGAAGAACAAAGTACCAGTACAGAGTTAAACCTGTTCAATAGCAAAAAGATTTTAGCTCAACAACATATCTCTATTGAACAACCGATTGCGATTGTCACCAGCGATTTCCACATTCCACGTAGTCGTGCGATTGCAATTCGCCAAGGTTATCAATCACCCATCATGATCGGTGCTAGAACACCACTTGAAACTCGCTATAACGCATGGCTACGAGAGTATTTTGCCTTTATTAGCGGTTGGTTACTCAACGAATACTAAAAACAATATATTAATGCAGACGAATATGACGTGGTGAAGGCAATTGTAATTGCTTGAATAAATCAGGCTTTTGTATCGAAAACTGATACAGATAATTTTTAATATCTAATAATAATTTTTCAGGAGCAACCAAAACATTCTGCCCTTCTGGTGTTAAATTCATCGACACTGTCGTATTTTCAACACGTAAAAAAGGAATCACTTTTTCAACCAAGTCCGTTATACCAATACTCTGAATTTCATAACCCGCCCAATTATCTTTCACTAAAAGCTGTGCTAAGCCTTTACTCTGCCACATCGCAAATGAACGCTGTCCAGTTGGTGTAGCACAGAGTGCCCACCCATCATGATACAACGCCAAAACATGGCCCTGATGCACAATAGTTTCAATAAAAAGGCGATAAACTTGGAGAGGATCGTAAGCAGTATTTTGATTTTTAGATGCAGCTTTGCGTTGATATGGATTTCTCATAAATCTGTCATGTTTTAAAATTATTATTGCACAGAAGTGTATGAAAACAGCTTGATATAAGCAAGGTTTTTACGACTAGGGAATATGGTGGGCGCTGACGGGATCGAACCGCCGACATTCTGCTTGTAAGGCAGACGCTCTACCAACTGAGCTAAGCGCCCTTGAGAAGTAAAAATAGCATTGCTATTTTTATGATGCAAGAAAGAAATCTTGCTTGATTCCATTTACTAGCACAAGGGATCTAGGAAATGGCGCAGCGGACGGGGCTCGAACCCGCGACCCCCGGCGTGACAGGCCGGTATTCTAACCAACTGAACTACCGCTGCAACGGTAATTGCGAATGCAATTAGGGTCATTAAGCTTTACAGCTTGAATATGGTGGGCGCTGACGGGATCGAACCGCCGACATTCTGCTTGTAAGGCAGACGCTCTACCAACTGAGCTAAGCGCCCTGATTTAAGATTGTCAGTCTTAGATTTCAAATTTAAGCTCAGGAACTTAAATTTATATTTAAATGGCGCAGCGGACGGGGCTCGAACCCGCGACCCCCGGCGTGACAGGCCGGTATTCTAACCAACTGAACTACCGCTGCGTCGTAAATATGGTGGGCGCTGACGGGATCGAACCGCCGACATTCTGCTTGTAAGGCAGACGCTCTACCAACTGAGCTAAGCGCCCTGATTAAGATTGTCAGTCTTAGATTTTAAACTTAAGTTCAGGAACTTAAATTTAATTGATTTTTTGAATGGCGCAGCGGACGGGGCTCGAACCCGCGACCCCCGGCGTGACAGGCCGGTATTCTAACCAACTGAACTACCGCTGCATCGCAAAAAATCTGGTGGGCGCTGACGGGATCGAACCGCCGACATTCTGCTTGTAAGGCAGACGCTCTACCAACTGAGCTAAGCGCCCTCATTAAGGATTTTGTATAAATGGCGCAGCGGACGGGGCTCGAACCCGCGACCCCCGGCGTGACAGGCCGGTATTCTAACCAACTGAACTACCGCTGCACTTACACAAAGTCACTAATGTGGTACAAACAATATTAAAAATCTTAAGTGGCGCAGCGGACGGGGCTCGAACCCGCGACCCCCGGCGTGACAGGCCGGTATTCTAACCAACTGAACTACCGCTGCACGTAAGATCTTTAACGTAAAGGCTTGGTGGGCGCTGACGGGATCGAACCGCCGACATTCTGCTTGTAAGGCAGACGCTCTACCAACTGAGCTAAGCGCCCTTAACGTCTTTATCGTTTGTGAGGTGCATTATAGAGAATCTTTACAGGCTGTCAAACGCTTTTCGGCCTGTTTTCGTTTTTTTACAATCGAGTGATTAAAAAATAGGTCAAATGGTATAAAAACAAGGATTTTCTGTATGTTATTTAACAGATTCGTCTAATTTATTTTCTTAAACATGCCAGTCATTTTGGCTAAATCACGCAGTTTTGTTAAGTTTTAGCCTTTTGAATTAAGCCTAATAGTATTCAGTAAAATCACTTTGTTTATTTTTAATCCACATTTTAAATTTCAAGTTTATGTTCGGAAATATAAACCAATGCATTGCAATCAATCAGCTCAAATAATTCCATAACATCAGCATTACGCATACGAATACAGCCATGTGACATCGGCATCCCCATTGGCTCGGTATCAGGTGTTCCATGAATATAAATATAACGTTGATAGGTATCGCATCCTTCGCCGCGATTAAAGCCCTCTTCTAAGCCACTCAACCATAAAATCCGAGATAAAATCCAATCCCGTTCTGGAAACTGAGCCGCCAAATTGGGATCATAAACCTCCCCTGTCGGCTTTCGAGCAATAAAAACAGCATTTTGTGGTTGCTCAGCGCCATGCTTTTCAGCAATGCAATGCCACCCCCGTGGGGTTTTACCACTATTTTCAGTTTCGCCAATGCCATTTTTCCCCGATGAGATCAGATAAAATTTATTCTTTTTAGGCAGTGTTAAAGTCTGTTCAGCTAGATCAATCAAGACGTCTGCATCAGCAATCACATAAGACATCAGTTGTCCTCTATTTGTTTTTTATCTATCGACGTATTTGGTTCAGGGCGTAGCCATAGCCATATTGCAACAATTAACATAGTGGTATTGGTAAATAATTTGACTAAAAATGGCGCATTGGTAAAGAGCATAATCACCCCACTGATCAACATCATGATACTGGCAAACCATTTCGCCTTACGTGGTACAGTCCCATTGGCACGCCATGCCCTTAATGTTGCTCCGTATTTCGGATGATTCAGCAACCAAGCATCCATTTGTGGCCAACCTTTGGATGCAGCCCATGCAGCTAAGATTAAAAAAACAGTTGTTGGCATACCCGGCAAAAGCGCGCCGATAAAGCCTAGGATGACAAAGATCACCACTAAACAACGCCAAAACAACGTTTTCATACCACTTTCCTAAACACTGAATTGCGGTAGTATAAAGTGTTTTTTGGATTTATCCGTTGTCCTTCTGCATATTTCGCTTCTTTTTTAAGGCTCACACATGCATCTCATTTCACAGCATCAATTGTTTGAACCGTGGCTCCAATTTAAACATCCATTGGTTCGTCAGTTGGCTTTTGCTGTAGCAAGTCCAAACATTTTGTCTACGTTGCCGTTAGAACTCGATATACAACATACTTTTCATTTTCATCCCTCACAGATCTGGCAACAGCACTTTCAAACCTATTTACCTCGCCTTAAACAGCTCGATCAAGACCCGAAAGAACTTGAAGACTTTATGGTTCAACTGAAAAGTACCCGTCTAGGTCTGCGCTTTGAAATGTTCATGTGGTTTTGGTTACTGGATCATCGCTATCATGCATACGTGTTATTGGGGCATAGTATTCAAATCATTGATGGTTCACGTACTACGGGTGAGCTGGACTTTTTAATTAAAAATACCGAAACCAATCAAATCGAGCACTGGGAAGTCGCATTGAAATATTATTTAGGTGAAACAGATCTGAGCCTAATCACATGGTACGGTTTAAATCGTACTGATACTTTAAACCGCAAACTAAAACACTTTACTCAAAAACAGTTCCAATTCCAGCAAGCTTTAGATACTGACATTCAGATGCGCTATGCTGTTTTAAAAGGACAACTCTTTCTACCCTTAAAAAATAGTTTCGCGGATGTTGGTGATTTTAACCAATACTCTCTTCCGCATTGGCTCAATCCTGACCGGCGCTTGGGAATTTGGGGGACTACCATTCCCAAGGCCGATTTAAATTTTTTCCGCCTACAACGTCAAGAATGGATTTGCCCAAATGCTGTGCCAAGTAGTCTCACTGCCCACTGGTGGACCAATGGATTGTATTTACAAAATCAACACAATCAGTTTTATATGTACCGAAATTCGAGTTTGATTTTTACTTGATTTTGCAGAAGTTACTTTATACAAATATACATAAGACTACATATAGTTACCTATTTCATGTAAAACACTGCTACATTTTAATATGTTTATTTTTTAACCTTATAAAACATCAGAACAGAATCATTTGATGACAACACCAAAAATTTTGGAGATAAACATGAAGAAAATTATTGCTGGTTCACTTGTGATGCTTTTTGTTTTAACGGGCTGTAATACAGTTGCTGGCGTGGGTAAAGATGTATCCAAAGTGGGAGATGCTGTGACCAACTCTGCAGACAAGACTGCCGATAAATTATAATCTGTTCTAAACCCACATAGACCTTATCGTTTCGATAAGGTTTTTTTATTGCTAAGTTTCGCATTCTAGACATTAATCGCCTATTATAGTGCCGACTGTTTTATTGACTCTGAAATCCGCATGACCTCTTCTGCTACTCTCGATTTAAGCCTCCAACTTTTACGCCAGCCATCGGTTACTCCAGTTGACCACAACTGTCAAAATATTATGGCTGAACGCTTAGAAAAAATTGGCTTCAATATTGAATCTATGCGTTTTGATGATGTTGATAATTTATGGGCGCGCAAAGGCACTGAGTCTCCTGTATTTTGTTTTGCAGGACATACTGATGTCGTTCCTACAGGCAATTTAGACGCATGGAACTCCGATCCATTTGCCCCTGAAATTCGTGATGGTAAACTCTACGGACGTGGTAGTGCAGACATGAAAACGGCTTTAGCAGCTATGGTGGTTGCCTCTGAACGTTTTGTTGCAAAGCACCCTGACCACAAAGGGTCGATTGCATTTCTGATTACTTCTGATGAGGAAGGTCCATCTATTAACGGTACAGTTAAAGTGATTGAAACATTAGAAGCACGCAATGAAAAAATGACATGGTGCTTGGTCGGTGAACCATCAAGTACCCATCAATTAGGTGATATTGTCAAAAATGGTCGTCGTGGTTCATTAAATGCCGTCTTGACAGTCAAAGGAAAGCAAGGTCACGTGGCTTACCCACACCTTGCGATTAACCCGATTCATATGGCATCTAAAGCCGTTGCAGAACTTTGCGATACCGTATGGGATCAAGGTAACGAATACTTCCCTGCAACTTCTTTTCAAGTATCTAATATTCAAGCAGGTACAGGTGCAACCAATGTTGTTCCTGGAACGATGACCGTAACTTTCAATTTCCGCTATTCAACAGAAGTAACCGCAGAAGAGTTGAAAGCACGTGTTTTAGAGCTTTTAGACCGTCATGGTTTAGATTACGACATCAAATGGACACATTCAGGTTTACCTTTCCTCACCCCTGTTGGTGAACTGGTCAACTCTGCGAAAAATGCCATACGTAATGTAACTGGAGTTGAAACGGAACTTTCGACCTCTGGTGGTACATCTGATGGTCGTTTTATTGCTCCTACAGGCGCACAAGTTCTTGAACTTGGCGTTTTAAATGCCAGCATCCACCAAATTGATGAACATGTGAATGTCGCGGACCTAGAACCACTTGCTGAAATTTACGAACAAATTTTAGAAGGGCTTTTAGCATAAGACTTTCAATAAAAAAGGAACTCATCTGAGTTCCTTTTTTATTGAGTACAGATTTAAGTAGATAAACCTAAACTTGCCTGAATTTGATTTAAATTCGGGATGTGATACAACTCTTCACCCATACGTACCAGTTGAAACACTGTAGGGTCATTCGCTGGCGTTTCATCATCTACAATTTCAGAAATACGTAAACGAATCGACTTCGGCATCTCATTACACATTAAAGCAAAACGTTGAGACGCATCATCTCCTTCAATCACCAATGCCACACCTTCCGTCTGTTCAGGACGATTCACGGCATAGACGGGTAGATGTAGATCATGCCACTCTACAGTTTTAACCTGCGTATCACTATCGAGTGCAGACAGTACAATATTTTGTGGTAATAACATGGAATTTTTTCCATGGCATTCAATGATATAAGCATCAATAAAACCTGTTGATACCGTAATCAGATATTGCAACTCTTGCTGGCTGATTTGCTCATTCATGGTCTTTGAAACATTTGCATTCATTTATTTACCCCTGCTTTTCAGCAAGTAACTGCTGAATGTTGGCAAGTAATTCTGCTTCTTGGAATGGTTTGCCCATGTAGTGCGTCACACCCAAGCTGAAAGCACGTTCACGGTGTTTTTCACCCGTACGTGATGTAATCATAATGATTGGTAAGTTCTGATGAATTTCATGGTGACGTACCAAGTTGGTCACTTCGAAACCATCCATACGCGGCATCTCAATATCTAGTAACATCAAGTCCGGTTTAACATTCTCGAGTTGCTCCATAGCATCGACACCGTCTTTTGCCGTCACAATATCAAAGCCTTGTCGCTCCAATAAACGTGACGTTACCTTACGCACCGTCACTGAGTCATCCACAATCATGACTAATCGGCGTGTATCTTGATGGCGACCAAAATCACGTTGATCTGTTGCATGCGTGACACGCTTAGTACTGAGGATCTGACGTGCAATATTCTGACCGTCTAGAATCAAGCAAACATGTCCATCACCAAGAATCGTCGCACCCGCAATTGCACCGATACTTGCAAACTGTTGACCGATTGGTTTTACAACAATTTGTGCACGCGAACCAATCAACTGATCAACCAATAATGCAATCGTTTGTCCACTGTTCCCTTTAATTAAAAGTACTGGTAGTGAATGACCAATATTACTCAAACGAGGAATCGGCTGATTAGACAAGAACTCAGAGAGATAACGTAGTTTATAATTTACGCCATCAATTTTGAATTGGTCATCTTTACTATGGAAATAAGTATCTAAAGCCGTTGGAGCAATACGTACAATACGGTCAATCTGTGCCAATGGAATCGCATATTGTTGATCACCTGCTTTCACCATCAAGGCATCGCTCACCGCAACCGTGGTCGGTACGCGAATAATGAAGGTTGTGCCAGAGCCAATTTCCGATTCAACAGTAACATGCCCACCTAGCGCCTTAATTTCACTTTGTACAACATCAAGACCTACACCACGGCCAGAAATTTGCGTCACTTCTTTAGCCGTACTGAATCCAGGGTGGAAGATAAACTGTAAAATCTCCTGTTTATCTAGTACTTGGTCGGCTTTAATTAGGCCTAAGTTTAATGCTTTGGCTTTGATCGTACTTTCATCAATACCCTTACCATCATCTTTGAAGGTAACGATAACATCTGTTCCTTGGCGGCTAATGTTGAGTTCAATTTGACCAGTCACTGATTTTTTCGCAGCAATACGCTGTTCCGCATCTTCAATACCGTGGTCAATCGCGTTACGCAACATGTGCTCAAAAGGCGTAACCAACCGCTCAAGAATAGTACGGTCTAATTCACCTTCTGTATTGTGTACGATCAAGTCTGTCGGACGGTTCAAAGTCGATGCCGTCTGACGCACAATACGTTGTAAGCGCGGCAGCATACGTGAGAATGGAACCAAACGCGTACGCATTAAACTTTCTTGGATTTCTGCCTGAATGCGTGACTGTTGTAATAACAAGCCTTCAGCATCACGAATTTTCTCAGCCAAAGTGCTCTTAAAGTCAACCAAATCCGAAGCTGACTCAGCGAGAGATTTAGATAATTGATTCAACGATGAATATTGGTCCATTTCCAATGGGTCAAAGTCTGTATAACGCGAATTCTCAGAACCATGCTTCGCGATAATTTGGCTCTCAAGCTCACCTTCCATTCGACGCAACTGATCGGCCAAACGTTTAATGGCAAGTTCCATCTCGTTTAAGGTATTGCCAAGTTGACCTAAGTCCATCTCAATACGCGAACGGTTAATCGCATTTTCACCTGATAAATCAATCATTTTCTCAACCAAATCGGCTGAGATACGAATCATCTCATTACCACTATCCAAGTGAGTTGTTTCTTTCCACTCACCCATCATAGCTGGCGGTTCAGTGCCATCACCCTGTACAAACTCAAAACTTGGCGCTGCATTGAGCAAATCTATTTGCGTTACACGCGTCGGCAATTGGGCAATAACATCGACATAGTCAACAGATGCCAAACTATTTTTCAAACCATCATAATTACTAAAATCACGTTTGAATATGGCTTGCTTCAACCAGACAAACGCAGTTTGCAATAATGGGTCATAAACATTAGAACTAAAATTATGTACCGCAAATTGCTCAAAAATTGTTTCAAGTTCATAAGCAATTGCAGCAACTGGTTCGTTCTCTGCCATACGTGCGCCACCTTTTAAACTGTGGGCAGCACGTTGTAATTGAAGTAACACACTACGGTCACTACGCTGTTCAGTCCATTGCTTCAGTAAGCCATCGGTGGACGCTAAAATTTCTTCAGCCTCTTCCAAGAAAGTTTCTTCAACAATTGATGAAATACTTGTATCGTCAGTTTCATCCGTAGTTACAGCAACAAATTGCTCAGATGCGAGCAATTCACCTGATTCAACTGGCACAGACAAGTCTGCATCAAGTGTAATTGACTCACCCAAAGGAAGTGCTTCGTTCCCAGGGAAAGTTTGTGCATCAAAATCTATCGTCGATGAAGTCTCATCATCGCTGGTCTGTACAGCCACATCCTCAACCGATGCAATTGCCTCAGCTAGAGGTTCAGCAGCCGTCGCAGCCGTACCATCAACCAAAGTTTGTATATTGTGTAAGACATTGATGGTTGCTGTGGCTGGATAATCGACTTTCTCTGTTCGAATAACTTGAATACGGTCTGCGACATCATCCTGCACCAAACGAATGATGCTAATCAACTGTGGTGTTGTTTGAATTTGCTGACGAATCACACGCTCATAAATAGATTCTAATTCATGTGCAATTGAACCAATAAATGATGCAGAAATCATATTTGCACCACCTTTTAAGGTATGCAAATAACGCATTAAATTATTGAGTGCAGTTGTATCATTGCCATTTTTAGACCAAGTATTGAGATCTTGGTCCATACCCATCAATAATTCTTCGGCTTCTTCTAAGAAGATATCCAGCAAATCATCATCAAAGTCAGTATTTGAAGTGTTCGATTGTTTGTACTGATGATCGGACGCAATCTGTTGCGAAATTTGTGCAAGATCAAGACTTGGTTGAGATGTATTGCTCGCTACAATGCCTTCATCAACTGGCTCTACCGTTGCAGCTTCTACAGATTCGATATCTTGTTGTACAAAGGCTGTTAAGTCACTCAACACTTTATGAACATCATCGGTAAGGATGACACGTTGACCAGCAGCTAAGGTATCGAATAAGTGGATAAACTCTTGATGTGCCTGACCAAATAACTCATACGCATAATCCACATTGAGTAATTCTGGTTTTTCCAGTAAGGCTTGATAACTTGCATACAACTCAGAGGTAAACTCATGAATCCCTTGCGCAGCACGGTTATTTGTAAATTCTACCAGTTGTTTCGCTTGTTCACTCAAGTGCTGAATATATTCTGGATACTCTGCTTTTGCACGCTGATCAAACTCAAATTCTGTATCCAGTAAAAGATCAATATTTAATTCGATTAATTTTGAAACCATCCCTTGAGGGTTCAGTTCATTATCTATCTCTTCAAGACTAAAGCCATAGTTATCCCAAGCCGTACTAAAAGTTGAATAAATGACTTCAAGCTGCTCGTTACTACCACGCCCAAGAACATGTAAATAATCACGTACAAATTCGGCATACTGGGTGAGTAACGAAATTTCCTTAGAGGTTGAAACAATTTCTTCTTGCACCAGTGTTTTAAATAGATTTTCAACTTTTGAGCTAGCATTAAATACATGCTCAATTTGCGCCATAGACGAGCTACCACGCAAAGTATGTAAGGCACGGATTAACCCATTGTAATCTTGTACTTTAGTTTCATCAGCATTTAGGAATTGATCAATCGTCTCTAAGTGATCTTCCGCTTCTTCAATGAAGATCGACAATGTTTCCTCAAGAACTTCGTGTTCCGGATGATCAGAATTGATTGCAGCTTCTTCAAATTCAACGACACGCTCAATGCCTTCAGCATCACCAAGCTCCAACCCTGTTAATACATCATAATCATTTAAATGATTAGATAACTGTAGGAGCTCTTCTAGGGCAGGTTCTAAACTCTGATTTTGCTGTAACTGTTGACCAATTAAGACGAGAGGTCGCAAATCTAGCTCAGTTTGTTCGACATTCTTAAAAATGGGATACAGTTTATATTGATAAATTTTAAATACTGTTTTAGCAAATTTCTGAATTGTGGCAGAGATGGGTACTACACCTGAAATCACACGATTCAAGGTATCTTCAACTGCCCATGCGGTTTCGCCAGCTGACTTTGCTCCCACCATCCGACCAGACCCTTTTAAGGTATGGAAATGACGACGAATACTCACCAATGTCTCTTGATGTGTTGGTTCAGCGTACCACTTTTCGAATAATGGATCTAATTCAACGAAAATTTCTTCAATTTCTTCAACAAAAATTTCAAGAATTTCTGCATCTTGATCTAGATAACTATCTTCCGGAAGCGTTGTCGTTTCAACTAAATGTTTTAATATTTCTTTCATAGCTAGGCTTCTTGCGTTGTCAGCTACCCAAAACAGGTGCATAAACTTCATTATAACCATCACCAGAAACCTGACTTTGTAGACAAAGCCGGTTTAAGCTGATGTGATATCCTGATTTCGGCATGCCACTCAAATTTTGAGTCACATGCCTCCCCCAAAGCAAATGCTTAATCAGGTAATTTAAAGTCAGTTACAGACTCACGTAATGCTTCTGCCATGTTGGCAAGTTCGGATACCGAACGTGCTGTATCGAAAGTCGCACTCGTTGTTTGTGAGGTAATTTCTTGTACGACATTCATCGTCGTTGCAATATGACCTGCAGACGCTGACTGAAGTTTTGCAGCATCAGAAATGCTTGCAATCAATTTCGCCAAGTTACCTGATACGTTCTGAATCTCATCCAGTGCAACACCAGCATCTTTAGACAAGTTGGCACCGCGTACAACCTCAGACGTGGTTTGCTCCATTGAAATTACAGCTTCGTTGGTATCGGTCTGAATCGTTTTTACCAGTGTTTCAATTTGCTTTGTCGCTGAAGCTGAACGTTCTGCAAGACGCTGTACTTCATCTGCAACCACGGCGAAACCACGGCCTGCTTCACCAGCCATAGATGCTTGGATCGCTGCGTTTAAAGCCAAGATGTTCGTTTGGTCTGCAATATCGTTAATTAAGGCAACGATGTTACCAATTTCTTGAGAAGACTCACCCAAACGCTTAATACGTTTAGAGGTTTCTTGAATCTGTTCACGAATGATATCCATACCTTCAATTGAACGGTTTACAACATCAGCACCATTTGCTGCAATTTGTACAGAACGTTCTGCTACCACGGCTGACTCTTCAGCATTCGAAGATACTTGGTCAATGGACATTGCCATTTCATTAATCGCAGCAGATGCGCCCGCAATTTCTTGCGCTTGGTGTTCTGATGCTTCTGCCAACTGGTTAGTAATACCTTGTGTACTTGCCGTATATTGCGCAACCTCTTGAGAAGTTTCTGTAATACGAGATACTAGGTCACGTAACTGGTCAATCGCAAAGTTGATGGAGTCAGCAATGGCACCTGTAAAGTCTTCAGATACTGTCGCATGCGAACGTAAGTCACCATCTGCAAGGTCGGCAATCTCATCCAGCAAACGTAGAATCGCGTTTTGGTTACGGTCATATTCATCTTGAAGACGTGATACACGTTTTTTATCTGACTCGCCACGAAGTACAAGTAATTTGAATACACAGAACAAGAATGCGATCAGCGCTAAAATTAGACCCAATGCAGGAATCGCAATCGCTAAACCAGTACCACCTGATAACTTATTCAAATTGGTTAGTAACGTGTCTGATTGTTCAAAAATAGATGATGATGCTTGACGTACTTTAACGATTTGAGATGAGTTTTTTAGTACTGTTGCCGCTGCAGATTTCAATACATCATCATATTCAGACTGAATACTGGTTAGAGAGTCGCGCATTTCAGGATCATTAATCCGTTCCACACCTAAGTCAGCACTGCCATTTAACTGTGCTTTTAGGTAAGAAGCGAAAGTTTCTGTATCTGAGCTAAAGTCATCTGCAGATTCACGTGAGTTGTCTGAACCCGTCAATACCGAACCAATCGAACGAAGAATACGTTCAGCAATGAATACTTGGTTCTTTGCAATCACGACTTGGTTGGCTGGCACATTTTGACGTGCCATTTGGTCAACCATTAAGTTATATTCGGCCTGAATACCAGGAATTGTTTCACTAATTGCGATGTTGGTATCATACAATTGATTAATAATTTTTTGTTGTGATGCAATTAAATCAATATTTGCAGAAACATTCGTCCACTGCGCATCCACTTCACGTAATGCATCTGTACTTGCATGAATATCTTTAACAATTTCTAGGTTTTCAGCAAACGACTTTTGCGATTCGGTCAATTTTTTAATCGCTTCAGGCGTACCTGATGCTGTAGCTTCTGTCGCTTGACGTGAAATGGTTTGAGATAAAAGTCGTAACTCACCCACACTACGGGTAAATTCGTTATTTCGCGGTACGCTATAGAATAGGTACAACAGTAGGAAAATTGCTAAAACAATACAAAATGCTGCACCCAAAATTAATGGCTTGGACTTTTCACTATCACCAAATACACGTGAA
Source organism: Acinetobacter halobius (assembly GCF_044130335.1). NCBI lineage: Bacteria > Pseudomonadati > Pseudomonadota > Gammaproteobacteria > Moraxellales > Moraxellaceae > Acinetobacter > Acinetobacter halobius. The sequence goes on along the minus strand of NZ_JBIQOD010000004.1, from coordinate 145,328 downwards.
AACTGTTCCGTCTGCGATTGAATTTTTGCTACTAAAGCATTTCCACCTGAGCGGTTCGTGCTTCCATCTGTATTTTTCTTTTTAAGTTTAAAGCCCATGCAGCTTCTCCCCGATTTACGCCCTTATATTTTCGTGCGCGACAATGATATTAATTTATAAATTTTATAGATGCGTTCATATACTTTGGATTGTCTAATAAGCGACTGAATAAGAAAACATGCCATTGTTGGTTATGTTGATGGAAATACCCTTGGCAATATTCTTTTAAGTTTTGATCTAAATCATCATGCTTAGAAAAAAAACTCTTCTTATTAAAGTGCTGAATCCCCAGAACCTGATCTACAACTAAACCGACATAGTGGTCATTGTGACTTATACAGAGTACTTTTTGAGTTGGTGAATACGTACTACGATGCCCCGACATGTAATGCGCCAAGTCAGCAACAGAGAGTAAACGTCCTCGAATATTTGCCAAACCGACAACCCAAGGTTGGGTATTTGGCACTAAAGTATATTTCGGAGGATAAATAACCTCTGCCACCTCACCTAATGGAGCAACAAAATATTGCCCCATCATTTCAAAAGCAATGCCCGACCAGCGGTTTACCTCATTTTCGTTTGAAACGTAGTTTTTATTGCCACGTTTAGCAAGTCGAAGTAATTCGATAAATCCATTTGCTGCCATAGAGCTTATCCTGCATTCAGGTGTTGCTTAATCACATCAATCAATTGGTTTTCATCAACAGGCTTAGTCAAATAATCACATGCCCCCTGACGCTTACCCCATACACGGTCAGTTGCCTGATCTTTAGTACTGACAATCACCACAGGAATGTGCTTTGTGGTTGCACCACGCGCAATTTGACGTGTTGCCTGAAAACCATTGACGCCTGGCATCACCACATCCATCAACACTAGATCAGGAAGTTCTGCCTGTGCCATGGTCACACCATCTGCACCATTTGACGCTTCAATCACCTCAAAACCGTGCTTCCCCAAAATTTCTTTAAAGCGGAATGTTTCAGTAGGTGAGTCATCCACAATTAAAATACGTGCCATAAATTTCCCCAATTACACTTATATTATTTATGCTGAAACGTGGTTACGAATCGCATTTAATAATTCATCTTTACTAAATGGCTTTGTTAAATATTCATCTGAACCTACGACACGCCCTTTGGCTTGGTCAAATAGACCATCTTTGCTAGAGAGCATCACGACAGGAATGTTTTGATAATTCTGTGAATTCTTGATTAATGCACATGTTTGATAGCCATCTAGACGCGGCATCATGATGTCGACAAATACAATATCAGGATTTGCTTCTGCAATTTTTGACAATGCCTCAAAACCATCTACAGCAGTCACAACCTCACAACCTTCGCGTTGTAATAATGTTTCGGCTGTGCGACGAATAGTTTTTGAATCATCAATGACCATCACTTTAAGATTCTGGAATTTATCGTCCATTTAATATGACCCTTCCCATTTTTAGAATGTTTGTAGAAACAGATTCGTAGACGTTTTACAAGTTACGTACACTTTTAACATATATTTACTTATATTTTCAACGAACAGTTTCAGCATAAAACCACACTTCATCTCCTTTTTAAGAACGGCTTCACACTTTCCGACACACGTCGATTTTTTTTTGACTGATTATATTTTTTATTCCTAAATTTAGGACTAATATAGCACCATTTATTGCTTTTAAATAAGTAATTTAGTCAACTTTAAATGGGGGTATCAATGCTTAGGGAGTTTAATTACAAACTTGCTTTGATCGTGAAAAAAATGATGACTGCAAAAGTCATTTTACTGACTTTGCTTAGTGTACAAAGCATCGTGGTCATGGCCGATCCGCCTAAAGCAGTCTGGTATCGTTATTACGATAGTAAAGGTATCGCCAATGTTAGTAGTACGGTGACACCGGATCATATTAGATATGGATATGAAGCACTCGATACGAATATGCAAGTGATTCAACGGGCACGGCCATACAACGCCAAAAAAGATGCACAATACGCACCCCAAGGAGCTATCGCTGCAAAGCAACGGGATGCTGATCTAAAACTAAAACGTGCTTATACCAACAGTCAAGTAGCAACAGAAAAACGAAATACGGCACTTTCTTATATTTTAAAACAAATTAAATTTCAACAAGATGAACTAAAGCAATTACAAAATGACCGAATTGGTTTTTTACGCCAAGAAAAAGAAAATATGCGTAAAGGTAAAAGTAATCCAAAACCACTACAAGATATGCTTGATTATAATTCAAAAAATATTGTGATGAAAAAAGAGCAAATACAGTCATTACAAAGTAACTACCGTAGTACAAAAGCCGAATACGACAGAATTATTGCTCGCTTAAAAACATTTGAATAATTGCACTTGATATAAGGACTTTATTTAATAAAGACAATATTGTGGTAAAAGGATCATAAGCTATAAAAGTATCTCTATTTTTCATTCCAACTCAGGCATGATTATACTTATTGCTCAATGTTTACCCTGCTGATCTCTTTACTCTACCAACTCAAAAATTGAACTTATGATTAATAAACGGTCAATCATTGCGTTCACGATGACTACAGCACAAATACTCTTAAAAGCCTCTCCCAATGAACGATAGTCGAAGTGAATCCTCCTCTCACGTTCAGGTTAAGGCCAAATACTGAATCATATATCAATGGCATATCCAGTGATTGGCCGTATCATTCCACTCTTGCTATTTACCTCAGTAATCGTTTCTATGATCTGCACTTCTTTAGATAACTTTAAGAACCTTATGCTGCGTCAAGTACATAAAATCATGTCATAATAATCCGCATTTCTCTGAGGTGACATCAACATGTCGCTTTATTTTTCATTGTATACTCTTTGACTTTCAAAGTTTAAAATTTTAGGACAGTTTCCATGCGCGCGAGTCGCTTTTTATTTGCAACGTTAAGAGAAACCCCAAATGACGCAGAAGTGATTTCACATCAACTGATGCTACGTGCTGGGATGATTCGTAAATTGGCTTCAGGTTTATATACTTGGCTGCCGATGGGCGTTCGCGTATTAAATAAAGTTGCAGCGATCGTTCGTGAAGAAATGAACAAAGCGGGTTCACTGGAAGTTTTCATGCCCGTAACGCAACCTGCTGCATTATGGGAAGAATCAGGTCGTTATGTCCAATACGGCCCTGAGCTCTTACGTTTTAACGACCGTCATGGCAACCCGTTTGTTCTTGGTCCGACACACGAAGAAGTGATTACCGATCTTGCGCGTAATGAACTCAAAAGCTACAAACAATTACCAGCAAACTTCTATCAAGTCCAAACCAAATTTCGTGATGAAATTCGTCCACGTTTTGGTGTAATGCGTTCACGTGAATTCATCATGAAAGATGCTTATTCTTTCCATGCAAACCAAGAATCACTGCAAGAAACCTATGACATCATGTATGATGCATACTGTAAAATCTTTACCCGTTTAGGTTTAGATTTTCGCCCAGTCCAAGCCGATACAGGCTCTATTGGCGGTTCAGGCTCTCATGAGTTCCACGTGTTGGCATCAAGTGGTGAAGATGATATCGCTTTCTCAACTGAATCTGACTATGCTGCAAACATTGAAATGGCTGAAGCCGTTTTAGTCGGTGAACGTGCAGCTCCAACTAAAGCTTTGGAAGTGGTTGATACACCAAATCAAAAAACCATTGCAGACGTCTCTAACTTCTTAAAATCTGATCCAGCTCACTCCGTTAAAGCCTTACTCGTTCAAGGGATCGTAACTGAAGAAGGCCAAGCAACACCAGTTGTAGCCTTGTTCTTACGTGGTGATCACGAGTTAAATGAAATTAAAGCTGAGAAACACCCGCGCATTGCCTCTCCATTAACTTTCGCAACTGAAGAACAACTTGCTACACTTGGTTTAACAGCAGGTTTCTGTGGACCACAAGGTTTAGTTGAAAAAGGCTTAACTGTAATTGTTGACCGTGCTGCATCTGTTCTTTCTGACTTCGTTGCAGGTGCAAATGAATTGGATAAACACGTTACAGGTCTCAATTGGGAGCGTGACGCACAGTTTACTGAAGTTTATGACCTCCGTAATGTAGTTGAAGGCGATCCATCACCAGATGGTCAAGGTACGCTACAAATCAAACGTGGTATCGAAGTAGGTCATATCTTCCAATTAGGTCAAAAATATTCAGAAGCTTTAGGCTGTAAAGTTCTAGGCGAAGATGGTAAACCATTCACTGTAACCATGGGGTGTTACGGTATTGGAGTTACGCGCGTAGTTGCTTCAGCAATTGAGCAAAATTTTGATGAAAAAGGGATTATTTGGCCTATAGCCATTGCACCATTTGAAATTGCGATTGTGCCAATGAACGCCCATAAATCTCCACGGACGCTGGAAGCAGCTGAAGCTTTATACACTGAACTTACAGCAGCAGGTTTCGATGTTTTACTGGATGACCGTAACGAACGTCCAGGCGTAAAATTCTCCGATCTTGAGCTTACAGGCATTCCTCATCGCATTGTAATTGGTGAAAAAGGCCTAGATGCAGGTACTTTTGAATATAAAGGCCGTCGTGATGCAGACTCTGTAAATATTTCGAAAGAAGAATTACTCGAAAAAATTGCAAAATAATTTCGAAATTAGAAATCCCGCACAGGTTGCGGGATTTTTTTGCAATTTAGTTTTTAGCAAAACTTTAATCCGCCATAACAGTTTGGCCTAAAATTTTGCCCCTGCAAGGTTAAGTTAGTCAATGGAAAATCCAATGTAGTCGTCATAGGCACATTACCAACAACAAGCGCAGAACCACCAACACATCCTGTCAAAAGATTGCCACAATTTCGTGGATTATCAGTCAAGTCTTTATTAATTCCCGCAATGGTTTGTTTTAGAACTTCATTGGTGATCGCCACTTTAGTCGTTGGGCTTAAACTGCCTAGTTCCACTTCATCTTCCATCGCTAACCACCAACCCTTATTTGCTCCGACGGCAGCTCCAGTCCATAAAACATCTTGAGATTGTAAGGACAATGAAGCAGGATTATTTAAATATAATGCATGAATTAAACCCAGACTTTGATTTACAGTAATGTCCGTTTTCAGGCCTGTAATATTACCTGAGACTTGTTTATCTAAATTTAATAGACCTAATACCTTCGCGGTTAGTTGTCCGCTAAAGTCAATTTGACCAACTGTACCACTGCCCTTCAAAGTCACGTCTTTCATTCGAGTTCCAGATACAATTGTAGAGTTAATAGTAAAAGGCGCCGAAGTAGAAGATAAGTTTAAATTATAATTATTAGAGGTATAGGAAATACTTTGACACGGATCTAAGAAGCCATCTTGGCATGTAGTCCCCGAACTGCTACCAAAGAGTCGTCCTTCAACGACCCCATTTATTGTTAAATTGGTATCTGCATAGGTCATACTGCGGGCTTCAGTCACAGCTGTGCCTGTTGCAGTTTTGGTTTTCATATAGCCACTAAATGTATTAATGCCATTCGGTGTCGCACTATTTTCCGTGCCAAGTGTCATTAAACCTTTAATCTTTTCAGCACTCAAACGAAAACCCAGTACTTCACGTGTGGCAGCAGAAGTCGGGTTTTTAATAGCGAATTGAATAAATGGATTTGTAATTAAGGCAGAAGTTGCTGCACGCTTATCAGCGGTATAGTTTGAGTTATCAGGAAGTCCACTCAGTGAAATATGATCTATATCAATATCACAGCTACTCGCGCGAATTGCATTATTATCACCACCACAGCCCAATTGTAGCTTTTTAATATTGGCATTCAATTCCATTTCTGCACTAAGAGCCAACTTATAAAAACCAATGTTTGATTGATTATATGTTTTCCCTTGTGCATCTGTTGTATTTGTCCCCTGCTGAAACTCGAGATTAATCAAAGATTGGCCTTCAATTTCTGAAAGTTCCTCATCATTTAAAGCAGTCATCGCATAACTTTGACTCAAACCCAAAGTTGCAGTAATCAAAACTGAGATTAAAGACTTATTCATCTTACTTATTCCTTGTCTTTCTTTTTATCGAGGAGTAATACCCAATGTGCTACGCATAGCTCCACCCGTAATGGCAATATCTGCAACTTTCTGCATTGTTCCTGTTGGAGACAGTGCAACTTCTGCTCTAAAGGCAGCCCCTTGTCCACCCACTAATGCCTTATGGTTAAATTGCACTTGGTTGTCGATGACAACTGAATCCTTTTGCATGTGAATTTTTCCATTAAAACCTAAGTGACCTTGCATTTTATTCAAGTTAATACTAGAGGTTTTAGAGGTTGTCCCATTACTGTCCGTATTGCTTAAACTAATAAAACTCCCTTTCTTACTTTCATTACTCTGATCTAAGCTACTTAAAGTATTAAATTCAAAATTTGATTTAAATGACAAATAATTGGTCTGAGGAGTTCCACCTATCGCCTCAAGCCCCGGAATAATGAAAAGCTCACCTTTACCATCCAACATAAATGCAATAGACGTCAGTACATCTTCTTTTCGAGAAAAATTATTAATCGGAACGACTTCTTTAGCACAAGTGCTTACACCTGCTGGACAGTTATATAAGGACCCAGGGAGTTGACCGATTGCTATTTCTGCACTGGCAGCAAATAATAAATTATCTGCTTTGATATAGATCTCATTCTCATTAAAACCAATAACACCATTGGCTTTAAAATATGAATCAATATTTCTTAAGCCTGCATAGTAGTTCACTTCTTCGCCATGCTGACTCATGGCACCATCAATCACAATAATAGACGTTGTTTTCGGATTACCTTGACTATCTTCCCCATAACCGTCTGTCGATACCGCAATGTCGTATCCTAAGCCGTCCTTAACAGTTCCAGCAGTATTGGTATATTTCTTTGCAAAAAAAGCAGCATTAGCATTCAAGTTGTAAATCGGAATACCTAAGCCCCATGTTCCCTCATTAGTGTTATTCACCGCGATTGAATTATCTGAAATAAACCGTGCTTTACGGGCAATCGCTTGAAAATCCATCCCACGCACGGCAATAAATGCCATGTTTGATGCATTCGCTGTCGGTGAAGGGTTGTATGTCAGCTCATAATTTTGTGCGCCCAATATATTCTTGATTTGATCATTAATCACAAAGCCCATAGCATTAGAACGAATGTTATTAATATAAATCTGACCAAAATCAATATAAGCATTTTGACTCGTTAAAGCTGAGTTAGGATCAGTAGATGTACGTACATTGAGTGGCGCTAAGTTTGAAAACTCAATAGCATAACTACCAGTTCCCGTATGTCCCAATTCAAATGTGGTTGGTGCTACAGCTCCAAGTAAACTATTTCCCGTACGCGTAAAATCGGCTGCAACGTTTAAATGCACACCACCCGCATTTTTAAAAGCATAACCCGTAGATGCTGTAGTTTCACTTTCTTGAACATTGCCATTAATCCGATTGACCGTATTAAACTTAGCAATCCCAGTCTGATCTGCATTGAACGCAATCTTGCCATTCGTTAATGCCCCCGATGCTCCGATTCGAATTAAATTTCGTTGAGTTGAGTTTTCTGAACCATAGCGCATATCAACATTTAAACCAGGGTTTGTTGCAGTACCACTGCGACTCCCATGCACATCGGTCTTATCTTCAACACGCCCAAGCACAATAAGATTATCACCAAGACTCCCTTTGGATGTGAGTACAATACCTTCAGCGTCATCAATATATAAATAGCCATCTGCCGATAAATTAAAGTTCAAATCTTTCAAAGTTAAATTTTGATCACCCTGCCCATAACTGATACTGGCATTTTGTAATTTAAAATCTAAATGTGCTTTCGAATCACGGTTGAATAAGCCATTTGTCGTGGTTAAATACACTTCAAAAGGTGAAATGGTTGATAACTTCAAGCTTCCTAAATTTTGATCGGTTTCACCTGTTGCACAATTCGGCGAACATACCAACATAATTTGAGCAGCAGTTGCGGTAAATGGCGATACACTGGCAGAAAGCTGTATGCCCACACCTTGTGTACCATTGGCTAATTGTGTAGTTCCAACATCGAAATCAAGTTTAGATTGAATATTGTTATAACCATTAGCAGCTTTAATCTCTATATTGTGTAAGCCTGTTTTGACGGGCATCTGGCCAACTTCTGCTGGGTCAACCCAATTTAGTTGCTTAATCTGAATTTTTGATGCTTCATGCGTAATAGAAATGCCATCTTGACCAGTCACATCACTTAAAGTTTGGTCATTTAAAGCCTGTAATGCATAGCTTTGATTCGCCGCGCAAATGCATAGTGTCAGAAGGTTTAATTTTATTATTTTATGCATTTCAATATCCTTTTGAAACTTTATGACTAGCAGCGACTACTCGCAGTACCTGAACAGTTATAGCTAAAGATTTTTAGATTTCCATCTAGGTGCAAATTCCCATGTACATTAAGCCCCATAAACCCTTGCTCTTGGCCTTTGTCGAAGTTGGGTACTGATTTGGTTGTGCCATAGCCATTGTAGGTTGCGGTATTAAAATAGCCCTGATCACCACTTTCAACTGAAAGACTAGCAAAGCCCAAATTACGGATTTTTAATGGTTTATCATCAAAAAACTTGAGTAGCATCGCAGTTTGTGGTTTTCCATCTCTATTCAGAAGTGTAGTCCCTTCCAGTGAAAATTTATCAATTTGCATCGTCCCTTGAAATTGCTTAAATACCAGCCATTTTTGCTGCCCATTTTCTTTATGATTATTTGGGGAAATCGCTATACGGCAGAGTTCTAATAAAGCACAGTCTTGGTTTGCTCGCATTTGATAATATGCTTCAGTCACAATTGCTCGCCCATTCGCATCAACTCCATTAGTCTTAGAGATAGAATTAAGACTCATGTCATTGGCATATTGATGGTTAATCGAGAGTGTTAAGCTTAAATCCGCCCCTCCCTGACCAGTAACACCCACCAATTCAGTATTATCCAGGTCAACCAAGCCAGCTTGAGATAACATCGGACTAGAGATCAACATGGCTATACATATTTTTTTAATCATGTCAGTCCCCTACAAACCTGTGGTCTTAATTTTAAAATGCTGAATCAACACACCATCAATAGCCACAGAACCCAAGTTCACAGGTGTTGCTGTTCCTGTTCCACGAAATACCACACCTGTAGAATTGGTCGCTGTATTGGCTTTTAAGGTGTTGCTGGTTGGATCACGTGTCACGCTACCGATTGAAATACTGCTGTGTGTTGCATTATTCCCTTGATAATTGACAGCTGTAGAGCCTGCACCTGTTTGTACGATATTTGAACCACAATACGCTACATTACAAGTTGAGCCTTTATATTCAGTACTGGTTCCACCTTCCACATCTGGATAATAGGTATAAATCTGTTTATATATCTCTGGAACTTTGGGTATACGGGTAACTTCAAGAATAATATTTCGCCCTTCAGAACCAACAACAAAAGGTTGGTACATATTCCCCAAAACCAAATTAATGTTAGGACTGTATAAATAAAGCCCCTCACTCGCATCAAAGATAGGAGCCAGTGAACGATCTAAAGCAGGAGTAACAGCAGTACCATCATTGGTTGTAGCTGTGCTGATTCGAAATGCTTTGGAGTTTAACAACGATTTATTCGCATCGGTATTTGCATAAACCAGCCCTGATGGATCATCATTCGTATTAATCCGAAGTAAGCTCGCCATCCCAAAAGTCTTGTTTTGTTGATCTAGGGCAGATGCTTGTGTCTGAAATAAACGTATTTGTGAACCATTTAGACTTAACCCATTGGCAACCGCTTGCAAACGAATGCGTTGGTCTACCCTCAAATCAGGATCTGCTGCCGCATTTGTTGTCGTTGGCGCACCAGTAATCGGATCGACTTTATTTTGAGAATTCCAACTCCGAGAAAAGGCATCTAACCATAAGCCTAATTTAATATTGTTATCTGTTTCACTGGCCAAAACTGTCGCCAAAGGGGCCTCTAGCCCCAGAAAACTCACATCAGCACTTGCATTTGACTGTTGAAATTGTTTAATACCCGTAGCAGTTCCTGCACGAAATAACCAAGGGTTAACGTCACTTCCCCATGTGAAGCCCTGATTGCTAAAACGGCTGTTGGCATTATTATCAGATTTTGAAAGAGCTAAACCATAAATGAAAATATCAGCCTTGGTTCGCTTCGTGGTCAGATCATCGGCATTTGTATACTTTGAATAATTTTCACCGATCGGGATAATCCGAATAAAGCCTGTATCATACTGTTGTGGATTAGCAACGCCTCGATTATAACTCGAAGCTGTCGACATATCATTAGGTCCCTGAAAGACCATTTTAAAATTTTCAGGAAGTAATGCAATGCCCTCACCTGTAGTATCCGCTAGATGTTCATCTGAGAGTGACTCAAGCGCAAAAGTAGACTGCGTCAGCATAAGTCCGACAAGACTAGCTAAACAGGATTTTTTAAGCCCTGTAGAATAAATACGATTCGTCATCTCGACCATCCTTATTATTTGATGCTCCGCATCTTTTATGTACTGCATCCTTTGCTTGGCATTCTACTCTGCGCACTATAATTTTTATTTGCGTCAACCAAAGCACCTTAAATTCTTAATTTATTATGCTGAAACTCACACTAAATGCAAAACCAACTGTCCGATAATATTTATTTTCCGATGAATGAATTGACATAAAAAAAGCGGATCAATGATCCGCTTTCTTATATATCAAAAACTTAGGTCTTCGGCAAAGTCACACCTGTTTGCCCTTGGTACTTACCACCACGGTCTTTATACGACGTTTCACACACTTCGTCAGATTCGAAGAACAACATCTGTGCAACACCCTCACCCGCGTATATACGTGCAGGTAGATTCGTTGTGTTCGAGAATTCTAAAGTAACATGACCTTCCCACTCAGGCTCAAGCGGTGTCACGTTTACGATAATACCACAACGTGCATAGGTTGATTTACCCAAACACACGGTCAACACATTACGTGGAATACGGAAATACTCAACGGTACGTGCTAAAGCAAATGAGTTCGGTGGAATAATACAAACATCAGCTTCAATGTCGATAAAACTTTTATCATCAAAGTTTTTTGGATCTACAATTGCCGAGTGAACATTGGTAAAAACTTTAAATTCACGTGCACAACGAACATCATAACCATAGCTTGATACGCCATAAGAAATGAGTTTTTGACCATTTTCATCTAAACGAACTTGGTTTTCTGCATACGGTTCGATCATGCCGTGTTTTTCGCTCATTTCGCGAATCCAACGATCAGACTTAATAGCCATTTATTCTTTCCAAAAATCTTAATTTCAATAATTGCGTTGTACTTTAACTGAAATCGCTTTCAATGAAAATAAGCACATCTATGTTCGCAAAGTTTCTGTCTTTAATCTTCAAATTAGAGGCTTAAAATCGCAGAATATCCCAATGGAATTGAAAAGGTCATCAATACAATCGACGCAGTTTTTTGTAAGTTGCATTGATTCAGCCAACGAATTTTATTGGTTGCTAAAATTGAGCCAATAAATGTCCAAAAAAAGGCAATCGGTATAATCAAAATCAAAAAAATCGACATGTGCGACAAATAATAATCCATATTTGTCCAAGCAATCGTTGGAAAAATGGCTGAAGCAAATAATAAGGCTTTCGGGTTAAGCAAAGTTGCGCAAAAGAGCTCTCGTGCACGAATGGTCGGCTGATTAAAGCTAACCTCGACATCTGCTGTACGCCATAATTTGATGGCCAAATAGATAATATAGCTCGCACTAAACAGCTTTAAAATAGTGGGTAACAATGGTAAGTGTGTAGACACTTTTCCAATGAGAAACCCCCATGCTGTGATTGAGATGAGATAGCCAAAAGCTTCTGCAGGAATAAGCCGCAATGACTTACGGATACCCACTTGAATGCCAGATGAAGCAAGTAAGGTATTAGTCGGTCCTGGGGTCAAAAGAATGGTTATGACTAAACCAATAAAAAACCAAGTGATCATATTCACAGACCCACAGATGTATTCTTATAAGATTAATAAGTCCCCTCAATGAAAGCAATCGAATTTAGTGAACCGAGATAACACTTTTTTTAATTTTTATTCAACAATTAGCACAAATGAGGCCTAAAACCTTTACCAAATCTAGCTTTCATAAATATGAAGTCATAGATTCTATTCTTTTTTTGAATCAATGGTTTTATAAATCAAATGGACATGACTAATGAAAAAAAACTATTCAAATGATTTTTAATCAATTACTTTTTAAATAATGCGTATTTTTATTCATCAATCTGATCACGTGAAGTCAAGGATAAAAGAGCCAAGTGAATGGCGTTGAAGATAATAAAACGAGGAAATTGTATAAAAGACAAACTCAGCTCATGCTATTCTCGACTGTCCTTATAAGTCTCGAAACACGCTCAAAAACAATAAAACCATTCCAGTACGTTCCACTACAACAGAAACCAGTGCACAAGCTTCGAGCAAATTACAAAACAAATTAGTCAACATCGCGACAGGTGGTGCATCTGCTCCATGTAATGTAATTAATATCAACTTGTTGTTTGAAATTTATAATAAAACTTATACTTTATATCCAAACTATGGGCAAATTTTGACATCAAAACCTCAGGCATAAAACCTTGACGGTTTAAAAGGAAAATACCTTACAGTGGGCACATAAAACTCTGGAGGCGACACGTCCAGACACATGAGTTTATATTCCCTGTATGGACCACGATTGTGAGTATTGTCTTTATCTCTGTGGTCGGTATTTTAGCGCTGGGGGTTACAGTTGAAAGTTCCTTTAAAATTGGTTTGAACTGGTTTTAGCGGATGTTCTTAGGTGCAGGTGCTTTATGTATGATTATCCCTGAAACTGTGACTGATATTATTGGGATTTTGATGGTGACTAGCATTAATATTTTGTAAGCCAAAAAACAAAATCAGCCCTATTCACTATCCTAAAAAGCAAAAAAGCCCAACTCATCAGGTTGGGCTTTTTTTATTGAGGCTTAATTTAAAAAATACGGGTTTGGTCTTTTTCAGCTTTCGGCAATGCTGCTACAATTTTTTCAGCAATTTGCATATAGCTGTCTGCTGCACTGTCTTCAACTAGAACCGAAGGCTTCCCTGCATCTGCATTTTCACGGATTTGTACATTTAAAGGCAAACGTCCCAAAAGCGGAATAGCATATTGCTCAGACAGTTTATCACCGCCACCCGTACCAAAAATTTGCTCTTCAAATCCACAATTTGAGCAAATATGGGTCGACATATTTTCCACTACACCCATGACTGGTATGTGTACGCGGTTAAATAATTCAATGCCTTTGGTGGCATCCATAAGTGCCACGTTTTGAGGTGTAGTCACAATCACCGCACCTGTCACAGGAATACGCTGCGCAAGGGTCAACTGAATATCACCTGTACCCGGTGGCATATCAATCATTAAGACATCTAAGTCAGGCCATAAGGTTTGATTGAACAGTTGCATCAATGCCCCTGTCGCTTTTGGCCCACGCCAAGCCACAGGAGTATTATGATCACCTGTTAAATGCCCAATTGATAACACTGCTAAACCATAGGCATCTAAGGGTACAAAGTTTTCCGCTTCAATCATCGGCGTTTTGCCCGCATTGCCCAACATGGTCGGAATACTCGGACCATAAATATCAGCATCCAAGACCCCCACTTTTAAACCTAGCTTTTGCAAAGCAAGTGCAAGGTTTACGGTGGTGGTCGATTTACCTACGCCCCCCTTGCCTGAGGATACCAAAATCACATTTTGAATACGTGGATGCTTCGGCACATCACGTTGTTGTGGCGCTGCTTTTTGAATGGGTGGATTGTTTGGGTCAGCTTCAACCGATGGTGCAGCGGCTTTGTTTGTTGAACCTGAAGCATCAATCACTGGGGGTAAATTGCTTTTCGGCGCAGCCTCTTTTGCTTGGCTTGAACAGCTCTCACCTTCAGCGTGTTGATGTCCGCAGCCACCAGATTTTTCTTTATGCCCCGTTTTTTGCTGAATCACATGCATATTTAATTCTTTGATACCACACGCTTCGAGTGCAATTGCCAAGTCATCATGGATCTGCTGTAAATCATCTGCTTCAGCAGGAAAAGTATTCAGGGTAATTTGCAGGATATTGCCTTGCACATTCACTTGAGTAATGCGGTCTTTCAACGCATGGTTTGAATTGGGCAAGATATAGTTTTGCAGTACTGTTTGGATTTCTTCTTCCTTTACCTCCTGCGCAGGAGAAAAAACTGATTTAAGAGAAGAAAGCCACGACATATATGTACTCCAAATTCGAGTATTCAGCTGAATGCTATAGTTTAACCACAAAACGAACTTAGGTTAAGTTAAGTCTTCATAGAATATGCAATGAAAACCGATATTCCTACCAAATCAGTTGGTTTTTTATTAGTAATCTTGTCAAACGCTAATATTTAGCTCTAGAACATTCAAAGTGAAATCAGTGAATTGTTTCAAACTTGAACGTAAAGAATTGTAATTTTCGACTCATCTCACCATTTAAGGTGATGTTTTTGCATAGCAAAATACCTATATTCTGTGGGTCTATAATGAAGCTATATGGAGAAAAACAATGAAATGGGGGATCGCTTTTATTTTCGCTTATTTGCTGTCGGGCCTAAGTTTTGCCGATACATCAACCAACTCGTTTAGAACTCCTACGGGTCAAACCGTGACCATAGGCGACCAAGTTCAGGACATGCAGAAAAAAATCAACTTGTCACCGACTTCAATGGTATCTAAACCGCTAAGCACTGCTCCCGACAGCCCTATGGAAACAGTATATATCTATGAAATACAAAACTTTCGCTATACCATTCGTACCGTGAATAACCAAATTCAAAGTATTACATGGTTTAATTTAGACACAGACCCTGCATCATATACACAGCCTGTGCAGTAACATTTAGGTTATAACAGTCGGCTAGCTAGTTAACATTAAGCTTGGTCGTCTTTTTTAAACTTTTGCAGTGTTTCTGTGGCTTTCTTTTTCAATTCGTCAAACTTTTCAGTGGCTTGCACCTTAAACTCTTCCAGTTTAATTTCAGCCTCATGCTTTAACTCTGTAGCTTTAAGTTTAGCCTCATCCAGTTTATGTCCTGCTTCAACTTTAAAATGATCCAATTTCTCCTGCGCGACTTGTTTCGCATGCTCAGCTTTGGCTTGTGCAGACTCCAACTTTTGCTCAAAGGCTGCATTAGCTTCAGCTTTACTTTCTTCTACATTCTCTTTTAAGTCAGTCAGTTGCTTTTCAGCATCAAGCTTGGCTTCAGTGGCGTGATGCTTAACATCTTCCAGCACTTTCTCACCTTCAAGTTTTGCCGCTTCAGCTTTTAACTTTAAGTCTTCACTCAGTTCAGTCGCTTTGGTTTTTAAATCATCGAGTTTATTATCATTCGTCATGTCACAGCCCTCTTTCGTATTTAAAATTTTGCTTAACTCAGAGTTATACCTTGCTTTTTAAGTGCTGACGTCATTTGCATCATTTAGAAACAATAGATGTACAGGATGCATCAATTTTAGATCCATCCTATACTTTTATACGGAACAAACTAACGCTTTAAAGTACTGATAAAACTGATGACTGCAAACAGCCAAATAAACAAAATGAAACTGCGTGCTTGAGTGAAATGGGTCACGTCCGCACCGTGTACCATATTATGACGGCTGGCGGTGACACTAGAACTCGCATCCATTTTCAATGCTTCAAGGCTCAAGAAATACGGATTGATTTCACTGGCAATTTTGACTTTATGCCACAGGCTTTTGACTTCATGGCCTTTCAAGCCCGGCACGATTTTATAGACATCGACAAACTTGGTTTGATTTTGCTGTAAATAACCATGCTCAACTAGGGCATCCGTCAAAATCCCTTCAATTTGACCATAAAGAACCGTAATACAACCGGCATAACACTGCTGTTGATACAGTTTTAAAGTTTCTTCAATCACGCTGCGGCGTTGGGCTTGGAATGCCCCCAACTCCATTGCATCATAAGCTTCAAGCAAAGTCGCTTGGAAATAGCCCGTTTGGATTAAATCGGGCAAGTGAAACTCAGTCATATCCGCTTCTTTTTCATTGGCCATTTGCCAGAAAAACAACAGATTGAGCACGTCATTGGCGATTGGTTCATCACTTTCATACTCAAGTTGATCGGCCATGATTGCAAAGTACGGATCTTCAGACTCGAGCTGACGGAGTGACTCGACCAATTGTGCATGTGGTCGACTGCCCATTGAAGCAAGGTAGTGTTCAGCTTGGTGTAAAAGTTGATTGCCCAGTAATTTAGTCGCTTGTGGATTTTGCGGAATTCGGGTCACGGCTTGGTCGAAATCAAAATCATCGTCAATCATGGACGGCATACTCTTAAAAACGGGCTGAATCCACGTATTATCGCTGTTATTGGCGCATGAATATAGAGAAAATACACATTAGTTTTAAGCTGCATAATTTGAGTTTTTAACAATCCATTCAATCTTTCATGAAAAGATCAACAAACTATTTTATGTCGTTTTAAACCATGTATTTCCGATTATTTTTTCACTGTCTTGCTCAAATTAATGATTGCTGCTCAATCTAGCACTCAATTCATACAAGCTTTAGCCTCATTTGAAAACTTTTCACCGATTCACTTGTGCAAGTCGTGGCTATCTAAGGTAAAATCGTTGACCTTATATAAAATACGAATGAGAGAGTCATATCCGTGCGTAATATTTTAGTCACTAACGCCCTACCATACGCCAATGGCCCCATCCATATGGGACACTTACTCGGTTATATCCAAGCAGATATTTGGGTTCGTGCCATGCGTGCAATGGGACACGATGTGACTTATGTATGTGCGGATGATGCTCACGGTACAGCCATCATGCTACGTGCCGAAGCCAATGGCATCAGCCCAGAAGCACAAATCGCCAATGTTCAGAAAGAACACATTCGTGATTTTGATGGTTTTGGTGTGCATTTCGATCACTATGATTCAACCAATAGTGATGAAAACAAAGCACGCTCTTCCGAGATTTATATTAAGAACCGTGAAGCAGGCAATATTGCCATCCGTCCTGTCAATCAGCTGTTTGATCCTGAAAAAGGCATGTTCCTGTCTGACCGTTTCATTAAAGGCACATGCCCAAAATGTAAGTCGGAAGATCAATATGGCGATGCGTGTGAAGTCTGCGGTACAACCTACAATGCGACTGAGCTTTTAAATCCGAAATCGACTTTGAGTGGTGCGACGCCTGTAGAGAAATCTTCAGATCATTACTTCTTTAAACTGCCGAATTTCTCAGAATACCTACAGAAATGGACGCGTGACCAAGGTCGTTTACCTGTTTCGATTGCCAACAAACTAGATGAATGGTTTGAAGCAGGTTTATCAGACTGGGATATTTCACGTGATGCACCGTATTTCGGTTTTGAAATTCCAGATGCGCCGAACAAATATTTCTATGTTTGGGTCGATGCGCCGATTGGTTATATGTCGAGTTTTGAAAACTACATCAAGACTAAACGTCCTGATTTAAGTTTTGACGACTTTTGGAAGAAAGACTCTGACAAAGAAGTCTATCACTTCATTGGTAAAGACATCGTTTACTTCCATGCACTGTTCTGGCCTGCAATGCTTGAAGGTGCAAACTACCGTACGCCATCGGGTTTATTCGTCAATGGTTTCTTGACTGTAAACGGTCAGAAGATGTCGAAGTCTCGCGGTACATTCATCAAGGCTGAAACGTATTTAGAGCACTTAAACCCTGAGTACTTACGTTATTACTTCGCATCTAAACTGTCAGATAAAGTTGAAGACTCTGATTTAAACTTGGATGATTTCGTTCAGAAAGTAAACTCTGACTTAGTTGGTAAAGTGGTGAATATTGCGAGCCGTTGTGCAAAATTCATCAATACCAAGTTTGATAATAAATTATCACCAACTTGTGCAGAGCCTGAATTGGTACAAAGCTTTATTGATGCGGGTGACTCAATTGCGAAAGCATACGAAGCACGTGAGTTCTCTGCTGCGATTCGTGAAATCATGGCACTTGCAGATAAAGCCAACCAATATATTGATGAGAAAAAACCTTGGGCTTTAGCGAAAATTGAAGGCGAAGAGCAACAGGTTCATGACGTGTGTTCTGTCGGTATTAACCTATTCCGTCAATTGGCTGTGTACCTTGCGCCTGTACTTCCAACCTTAGCGGCTCAAGTACAAGAGTTCTTAAAACTAGACCGCTTTGACTTTGCTTCTGCCCAAACGGCATTGGTTGATCATGAAATTGCATTGTTCCAACCTTTAATGCAACGTGTAGACCCGAAAGCAGTTTCGGCAATGGTCGATGCTTCTAAAGACTCTTTAGCGGCTGCAGCTGAACCTGTCAAAGTAGAAAAGAAAAAAGAGAAGAAAGCCGAGAAAAAACCAGAACCCAAAGTTGGCGAGGCAGAAGTGATTGGCATTGAAGACTTTATGAAAGTTGACCTTCGTGTTGCTGAAGTTGTAGAAGCTTCAACGGTCGAAGGCTCGGACAAGTTGCTTCAACTCACTTTAAATATTGGTGAAGCTGAACCACGTAACGTGTTTAGCGGTATTCGTGAGTTCTACCAACCAGAAGATTTAAAAGGTAAATTAGTGGTGATGGTTGCGAACCTTGCACCTCGTAAAATGCGTTTTGGTATTTCAAACGGTATGGTGCTTGCAGCGGGTAATGGCGAAGGTGTTTGGGTGATTTCTCCTGAATCTGGTGCTAAACCGGGTGATAAAGTGTCTTAAGGTTTATTTCTTAGATAAGAAAAAGCCTCTACTGATATAGGGGCTTTTTCTTTAGGCATAATTATAATTTCTTTAAGATAGGATCACAGAGCATAGGCACAAAACTATATTTATCATCGTTTTTAGTGACAAGTATAATTTCATCGCTTGAAACTGTTATTACCTTGGTTCCATCTGGAGTAACACATCTTGAATGCTTTTTTGCTTCAAAGTCATAAATATATGACTTCGCCTTTTCTGATATGAAATTTATATATTTATCTTTATATTTATCTCCAAATGTAAATAAAAGAATAAATATAAATGGATAAATTAGGAATCTAGCAGCACAAGTCCAACCCGAGTAATTTTCCTTCGTATTGCCTTTTTCCTTAGTCCAAATAACGTATACGACATAAAATTGGCATAGCAGTATGAGAAGCAGGAATACAATAAAAGTGACTAAAACAAATACTATTGGAATTATCATTATAGCCACGAAATTAGTGACTCTATTTAACCCACTAGATTCATATCCAATAATAAGATTAACGAGCTGATCCGCAAAACCATATGTAATATTTGTTAATAAGGCATATAAAGTAACAAGTACAACTTTCCCTAATGTTGTCCCCCAAACTTTATGATAAAAATATAAAAAATCAGATGTTATCCCTCCAGCCCAAAATAAGCTTAAAAGAACTAGACTAGTTTTAAATAAATCATTAAACGGAGTCAAATTCCAAAATAAAGTATTCAAAGCTAATACACAGCCGATCAAATATAATTTTTGACTTCTATTCAATTGCTTATAAATGTTCCAAATTTTTTGTTGTGTTTGAGCAATCATTTTTAAATACCTTCTTATTTGTTAGCTTATTATGAAGATAGGAAAATCAATTTGAATACATCTTAATCAATCATACGTCTTAAGTTGTCGTTCAAAATTTATAGGTATTATGGTAAAAAGAAATATCCCTTTAAAACTTATAAGAATTCTATGAACACTTTAAACCCCCTATTCATAGCACTAACCCTAAGCACAGCAACCATTACCACCACCCAAGCTGCCGAATCCTCCATTCCCCAACAAAAACAGGTTTCAGGTTATTACCAATACCAAATGGGTGATGTACAAATCACTGCCCTGCTCGATGGCACCAACTTCATGTCACCGAAGCTATTTCAAAACATTCCAGAAAAAGAAGTACATGAAATTTTAAAGAAATACGCTGCCGACCAAGCCAAAGGCGTACAAACCTCTGTCAATGCCTTCCTCGTGAATACAGGTCATTCGCTGGTTTTGGTGGATAGTGGCGCTGCGAGCTGTTTTGGCACACATTTGGGTTCAGTATTAAGCAACTTAAAAGCATCAGGCTATCAACCAGAGCAAGTCGATACCATCTTACTGACGCACCTGCACCCAGACCATGTGTGTGGTATTAGCCAAAATGGCGTGGCAAACTTTCCAAATGCAACGGTTTATGTTTCGAGCGATGAAGCGAACTATTGGCTAAACCCGAAACAAGTCAGCCAACTCCCGAAAGAAAAACAAGCAGGCTACTTAGGAACTGTTGAAAAAATTAAACAAGCCATTGCACCCTACCAAACCAAAAACCGCTTCAAAACGTATCAATTGGGAGATCAAGTTCAGGGCTTTAAAGTGATTAATACTGCGGGGCATACACCCGGACATTTTAGCTATGAGTTAAAAACCAAAGATGAAACGGTAGTCTTTATTGGTGACATTGTGCACTCACATACCGTGCAATTTGATAAACCTACAACGGCAATTGATTATGATATCGACCCGAAAAAAGCGGTACAAACCCGCTTAAAGCAATTTGCAGAATATGCGAAAGGCGGGCAAACCATTGCAGCACCACACTTGCCATTCCCCGGCATTGGGCATATCTATTCAGCAGATGGTAAAAGCTATCAATGGATTCCTGTGCATTTTAAGGATTGATGAAATATAAAAAAACCCTCTCATTTTTGGAGAGGGTTAGCCTGAGCTCAAACAGTTACTTCATTCCAAAAATAAGTTTTAAACCCAATCCCGTCATCACAGCCCCAGCAACACGATCAAATACTTTCTTAAACTTTAAATATACACGACGTGGCTTTTCCGCAGACAAGGCAACCGCCACAAGCGAATACCAACCTGCATCAATAAAAAAGCACAGCATCGGCAATACCACATAGAAATAAGTTGGAATTTCTTTGGGTAAAAGTGCAGTAAAAATACTGGCAAGAATAATGGCAATTTTAGGATTACTGAGCTGAGTAATCAGCCCCAACCGAAAAGCCTGTACATAACTCATCGTCTTTACAGAACCATTTACAGTTTCCATCGGTTCTTTAGCATGTTTAATGATTTTATACGCCAGCCAAAGTAAGTACAAACCGCCAAAGACTTTCAAGGCAATATAAGCGGACGGTACAGCCAACAAAATTGCTTGTAACCCCATGACTGCAAGCAAACCAAACAATGCAGCGCCTGTGCCTGTACCTAAAGCAGTAAATAAACCATGTTTACGTGAAATCGCAATTGAATTTTTGGCGACATAAATAAATGTTGGACCAGGACTAATAGCACCTAACATTAATGCCAAAGTAATAGAGCCTAAAATCAATAATGATTCCAAGAGTGACCTCTAAGTTGAGAGAATTTGATCAGCAACGATTTTACGCTAAACAAGGTTGTTACGATATTCACTTTATCAATTATTTTTCACGTTTATATTTCAATGTATAGGCTTTACGCCATTCGATTATATCTTTTAATGATCAATAAAAAGCCTATTTCTAAAGAAATTTAGGCATAGGCAATCGTAAAAACAACAATAGAGCAATTACTCCATAAAAAATAATAACATCAATTATTTAGATCATATTCAATTTTAATAAAAAGACAAATGTGTATTAAAAATAACCATTATCTACATATTTTTGATTACAAAATATAATGAGTGGATTGCTTCCCATTTCATACATTTTTCATATATAAAAAGACATACTATTTTTAAGGTTTTTCTAAACCAATTTTTTTACTTCATAATTTTTAACATCATAATTAAAGGTGAACCATGCAAAATAAGAAGCGCACCCCATTAGACGCACAACAGTCCCATCTTTGGATTATTGGTGGTGGTATCGCAGGTATGGCTGCTGCTGCATTTGCAATCCGTGATGCCAAAGTCCCTGCCAAAAATATCCATATTTTAGAAGAACTCGATATTTCAGGTGGCTCGATGGACGGTGGACATACCCCGCATGCCGCACAAGCTTGGGTAACACGTGGTGGGCGAATGCTCACTGATGAAACGTATCTATGCCTGTGGGATTTATTTTCCAGTATTCCATCTTTGGAAAACCCAGACATTTCGGTGCGTGAAGAGTGTCGTGAGTTTAATGAAAAAGTGAAAACCCATGCCAATGCACGTTTGATTGATGCGGAACATGTCATTGCAGATGCTGCAAAACTTGGGTTGAATACGCTACATCGTGCACAAATGCTACGCTTATTGGCTTCAAAAGAAGAAAAAATTGGCAGCCGCCGCATAGATGAGTTTTTTGATGAGGCCTTTTTTGAAACCAATTTCTGGCGCATGTGGCGCACAACTTTCGCTTTTCAAAAATGGCACAGCGCAGCAGAATTAAGACGCTATTTCTTACGTTTTATTCAAGAACTACCGCGTATTCATACTTTAGCAGGTGTGAAACGCACCAAGTACAACCAATATGATTCAATGATTCTGCCCTTACAGCGTTGGCTAGTCGCACAAGGTGTCGATGTGCGTTTTGGACACTATGTCACAGATGCGGACTTCATTACCAATGCTGAAACCCAAGAGCACCATGCCTCGCGTCTATATGTACAATTGCCTGAAGGCACAGAGCAAATTAATCTGAAAGCCAATGATTTAGCCATTTTCACTTTAGGCTCTATTACCGCAGACTCGCGTTATGGTGGTAATCATGACGTACCTGCCCTCATTCGTAATCGAGAAGATCATGGCTGGACGCTTTGGGAAACGCTGGCACAAAAAGCCCCAGACTTTGGCCGTCCAATGACTTTTTATGGCAATGTCGATGAACATAAGTGGGAGTCATTTACACTGACCATGAAAGATGACGTGCTACTTAAACGTATTATTGACTATACAGGCAATGAACCGGGTACAGGCGCACTGATGACTTGGTATGATTCGGGTTGGCATTTATCCATCGTGGTTCCTGCACAGCCACACTTTGCCGACTTACCTGAAGGTTTATATACCTTATGGGGCTACGGTTTCCAAATTGACCATATAGGCGATTACATCAAAAAACCAATGTCCGAAGCCACGGGGCAAGAAATTCTAACAGAGCTGATCAAACAACTCGGTTTTGAGGACATTTTAGATCATGTTTTGGCAACGACTGATGTTACTACCGCTATGATGCCATACGCCTCTGCCCTGTTTGCCTGCCGTAAACCGGGGGATCGTCCACAAGTGATTCCGCAAGGCTCACAAAACTTTGCTTTCCTTGGACAGTTTGTGGAAATTGAAGATGACGTGGTCTTTACTGTGGAATATTCAGTTCGTGGAGCGATGCTTGCCATTTATGAATTCTTTGGGGTGGAACGTGAAATCCCTGAAATTTACAATGGTCTACTTGATCCAAAAGTGGGTTTAAAAGCTTTAGAAACAGTGTTCCACTAAGTTTTTAATCTATAGCGATAAGAGCACGCTTCTGTGCTCTTATCACTTTTAAGCAAAATGTCACTTCTTTGAATTACAAAACTCATTTGAAGCTTTGATCGCACAGATGCAGTATAAGATTCATCTAAAATTTTAAAAATAAAACTATGAAACTCGCCGAAGCACTTTTATTGCGTAGTGATTTACAAACCAAGCTCGCCTCTTTACAGCAACGGATCAACAATAATGTTTTGATCCAAGAAGGCGATGAACTGAGTGAAGACCCCAATGCGCTGATGGGTGAGGCCTTTAGTGTAAATACAGAGTTACATCATCTGATTGAAAAAATTCATGCGACCAATGCTCAAGCTAAAACCAGCACGGGCCAATCCATGCTCAGTGTTTTAAACACACGTGACTTGCTCACGCAACAGCATCGTATTATCCAACAGGCCATCGACAGTTCACGTCGTGAAAATGGTCGTTATAGTTCGAGTGAAATTCGCTGGGTTAAAACCATTACGGTTGCAGACTTGCAAAAACAAGCCGATGCAATTAGCCAACAACTCAGGCAAAATAACTTAGAGATTCAAGCTTCAAATTGGCAAATCGAACTGATCTAACCAATTTGAGCCACAACAGTTTGGGCATATTGGGCGAGTACAAGGCCTTTTATACGTTTGTAAGGCTTTAATTCAACAAACGTTTGCAGGAAGTAAGACGTCTACTTCATATCTTCACAAATCTGACGTAGCACAATGCATCTTTTATACTGCACATCGCACCTTGCACCACCATGTACTGACAATATGCCTTCCTATTTTACATCTTAGTAGGCATCAGCCTGTGTAGGCATTTTCTGATTAAAAGCCATTTCTTGTGATGGAAGTTTATAGTCACGATCATGCACAGGAACACCACCAATAATCATGGTACGAGCCTCAGTTCTAGGCTGGTTCAAATCCTTTTTTGCATCACACGCGGTTAGCTGAGTGAGCAATAAAACCAAAACTAGGGTAGATAAGGTTTTCATCATAGCCCCTCATTTATCATTATTGTGCTTTCAGCATAGCACTTTTATTTTTCCAATCCTATCGACTTTGTTACAACTCTTATCTAGCCAAATGAGGGTTCTGTATGTATTTTTTTATTTATAATAAATATCAATCATTCGTTTATAAAACAATAATATAAATGATTTAAGTTAACCAAAATTCGATTTAAATATTTATCCGACGTATTGAAAAACTATCTTGGCGGAGTCTTATCTTGTTTTATTCAATTTCTTCATCAGCCTGCGGCTCGCCCTACTTTTATTTCAATAAAAGTAGGCAAAACCATTGTGATCTGCAAAACCTGTTCATTCCTTGGATTTATTCAAATATAGCGAATAAAACATTATCTTATTTACACCATGCAGGTTGCAGATGACGTTTCCGAGTCGCCTATTTCTTATCGAAATTAGATTAAATTAGAAAAAGACAAACCGATTTACAAAATCTTACAGGATTAAATATTTACAACGGACACTTTTGTCCGTTAAATAATAGCACTCCCAAATCAAATGAAATAATCACCATGACCAGTCGTCAACAGCGTGCTGCACAAAACCGTGAGGAATTGCTGGAAGCTGCAGTTCAGGTTTTTCGTACACACGGAATCAATGCTCCCTTACAAATGATCATTGATGCAGCCAATGTCGGGCGGGCGACGTTTTATCGTAATTTTGATGACCGTCGTGCCTTGGTGATTGCACTCATGGAACAAGCTTTGGAACGTCTCGCTGTTCGTGCGGCAGCGTTTTCTCAGTATGAAGATGGTTTTATTCGTTTAATTGAAAACCATGTTTATAACTTGCCCTATTTAACCGCACTGATGGAATATTGGCGGGTGATTGAGCGTGATGATCCCGTCATGGTCGATATCTACGCGCGCCGCAATGCGATTTTACAACCGTTAATTGATCAAGCCATACAGCACGGCGTATGCCGCCCCGATTTGACTACCCAAGATTACGCCATGATTACAGCGATTTTAAGGACTTCATTTCAAGGGCTAACCGATCTAGAGCAACAACAACTTGCACAACGTGCAATTGAACTCTTACTCAATGGTATTCGGGCATAAAGGTCACCACTCATGACACAGCCACCGCGTTTACTCGAACCTGCACCAAACTGGACAGCCGAAGAAAAGCCAACCCTGCCTGGCTCTCCTGCCGTGATCGCACACTCCACGCCTAAGCGCTTCATATATTTTTTTATTGGTTTATTTGTCGCACTGTCTGCAAGTCTCAGTAACGGTTTTATTACCGCGAATTTACCCTTAATTCAGAGTGAATATGGACTCACACCCTCTGAGGTGGCATGGATTCCTGCAGCTTATGTCATGGCCAATGTCAGTGCGAATCTGATTTTGTTTAAAGCCCGCCAACAATACGGTCTGCGTCTATTTTCTGAAATAGGCCTGCTGATTTTTATTGTAGTTTTAGTTTTACACGTCTTTGTACATACCTTTGAAATGGCTGTACTGGTGCGTTTTATTAGTGGCATGGTTGCAGCACCGCTCAGCTCTTTAGGCATGTATTACATTATGCAGGCTTTTAAGCGAGAAAATTTTGGTCGAAGTATCTATTTGGCTTTAGGCTTCCAACAGCTTGGTATTCCCTTAGCATGGATCATTTCTCCGTACCTTATTGATGTCAATAACTGGAATGTCCTATATACCTTTGAAATTGGTTTAGCCCTGTGCTGTTTTGCAATGGTGGTGTCGCTTAAATTACCCCGCAGTTTAAGAATTGCTGTTTTTGAAAAGCAGGACTTTTTCACCTTTGCCTTGCTTGCGCCCGGTTTTGCCTTTTTGTGTATTGTACTGACCCAAGGGCCAATCTTGTGGTGGTTTGAAGTGAAATGGTTGGCATACCTTTTAATTGCAGGGTTCAGTCTGATTGTGATTGGTTTGGTCTACGAACATTATCGGGTCAATCCACTGATTATGACGCGTTGGCTGGGGACATCATCTACGCTTCGTTTTATCATCGGTGCCTTTGCAATTCGCTTCTTAATGTCAGAGCAAAGTTATGCTGCCGTGAGTTTTCTCAAAACGATGGGTATGGGCCCCGATCAATTTGTCCCGCTCTATGTGGTGATCTTTTTAGGCATTGTGTCTGGAACCTTATTTAGTGCCATCACTTTTTCACGTGAACGGATTATTTGGCACCTACTGTTAGCAGAAGCTTTGGTATTAATTGCTTGCGGGCTAGATTTTCACCTCACCAGCGATATTCGCCCTTCCAACTTCTACGGCAGTCAGTTTTTGGTAGGCTTTGCCAGTGGTGTATTTATTGGTCCACTCTTAATCACGGGTATCTTAAATGCTATGCAAAAAGGCCCTACCCATATTGTCACGTTCATTGTTTTATTTTCAGCGACTCAAACATTTGGTGGCTTAGTCGGTTCATCGTTTTACTCCACCTATCAACAAGTCCGAACCCAGAACTATCGTGCTGAAATGATTCAACAACTCCCCGAAACCAATCCGTTGATTGCACAGCGTCTTTTAGCGTATCAACAAAGTTCGCATAGTTACACGCTCGATCAGCAGTTAGAGCAACAACAAGCCTTAAAAAATTTAAATCAAGTGGTGACTCGAGAAGCTCAAGTACGTGCCTATAACGATGTGATTAGCTTCAATGGCGTTGTTGCCATGCTGCTGTTGCTATGGGGGACATTCCTGATTGTACGGAATCAATATCAACTGCGACAACAGGCGAAAATCGGTCCTGCCTAATGCCACTGCTCCCTATTTACTGAGAAATTGTTATGTCTGAAGATCAAAAACCAGTAGCACCCGCTGAAACAGCTGCAACGACTGAAAATACAGCTCAGCCTGAACAGCCCGTGACAGCAACAACACCGATGACGCCCATTACGCCACCGTCGAGTAAATTGATTCCAACAGCAAAACGTACGCTGATTTTGATGTTTTTAGTACTCATCATCGGGATCGGCATCATTTTATGGGCATGGAAAATTGGACCATTTGACAGTGCCGTTGAGTCCACTGACAACAGCTATGTCAAAGGCAAAACCACAGTACTTTCTTCTCAAATTAATGGCTATGTCAAAGATGTGTTGGTCAGTGATTTTGATCACGTCAAAAAAGGACAGATGTTGATGCATATTGATGCCACCACCTATGACCAAAAAGTCACACAGGCTGAAGCAGGCGTGGATCAAGCCCAAAATAACCTCTCCAATCAAAGCCAAAATATTGCTCAACGTAAAGCCGACATTGTCGCGGCAGAAGCCAAAGTGGAACAAGCGCGAACAGCCTACCAACTGTCATTGACACAACAGCATCGCTTTCAACAGTTAGGCGACTCTGGTGCAGCGTCTAAATCAGAACAAGACAAAGCCTTTGCCGATACCCAAAATAATTTAGCCTTACTGCAACAAGCACAGGCCAATGTCCTAGTGGCGAAAGAAGCCCTCAAAACTGCACAAGTCGCTGAAACTGGGCTCAAAGCACAAGTGACCAATGCCGCTGCACAACTAGATCAAGCCAAAACCACCAAAAATTACAGCAGTATTATCGCCCCGATGGATGGACAACTGGGTGAAGTCAATCCACGTGTGGGACAATATGTGGCAGCAGGCACACAGTTGCTCTATCTGATTCCACAGCAAACTTGGGTCACGGCAAACTTTAAAGAAACTCAAATTGCCAATATGAAAATTGGACAAAAAGCATGGTTCACGGTGGACGCCCTTAATCATCAGAAATTTACAGGTCATGTCGAGCAAATTTCTCCAGCGGCAGGCTCAGAGTTTAGTGTGCTTAAAGCCGATAATGCGACGGGCAACTTTACCAAAGTAGTGCAACGCATTGCGGTACGGATTGCAATTGATCCGAATCAAACAGGCATTGAAAATTTACGCCCTGGCATGTCGGTGATTAGTTCGGTTGATACCCGATCTGCACAGCATTAATCTTGTGCAGAAACTACGACTTTTCACTTACACTATGCACTCAGCCAAATTCACAAGCGCCCTATGTTTGAAACAATTGCCCAAACCATTCCTTATCAACACATCAGTGTTGGCGGGATCAATATCAGCATCAAACGTTTAGACCTGGTCCATCCATACATTTCAGGCAATAAATTTTTTAAACTGAAATACAACCTGTTAGTGGCACAGCAACAAGGCTATAAAAAACTGCTGACTTTTGGTGGTGCCTATTCCAATCATATTGCCGCGACAGCCTATGCAGCGCAGTTATTGGGTTTTGAGAGTCTGGGCATTATTCGAGGTGAAGAACTGGCTAGTAAAGCTTTGAATGCAACTTTAAGTACAGCACAGCAATTCGGCATGCAATTGCAATTTGTGACGCGAGAAGCCTATCGGCAAAAGCAAAGTTCAGCCTACTTAGCACAGTTACAACAAGATTATCCTGATTATTATGTGATTCCTGAAGGGGGCACCAATCCCCTTGCCATTCAAGGCTGTACAGAAATTCTCTCTGATGCGGATCGACAAAATTTCGATCTGATTTGCTGTGCTGTGGGTACAGGTGGCACCATTGCGGGTCTGATTGAAGCCAGTCATTCGCAGCAGCAAGTTTTGGGCTTCTCCGCACTCAAAGGTGTTTTTTTGAGTACCGAGGTCGAGCAGCTCACCCCAAAACGGAATTGGCAAATTACCGATCAATATTGCTGTGGCGGTTATGCCAAAACCACGGCTGAACTCCTGCAATTTATTCAAGACTTTGAGCAGCAATATGACATTCCACTGGAACAAATTTACACAGGCAAAATGCTGTTGGGCTTAAGCGATTTAATTCAACAAGGTACATTTCCACGAGACCATCGTATTTTAGTGATTCATTCAGGTGGACTGCAAGGTCGTTTAGCCGCGCTTTAGATAGTCCTGAAAAAGCAAAAAAGATGGTCTATAATGCCCTGCTTTATTCTCCCGTGAGTGTGTCATGTCCACAAATCAATATGATGTCTTAGTTTTAGGTGCAGGTGCATCTGGCTTAATGACAGCCTATATGGCAGCTCAACGCGGACGTAAAGTGGTGGTGGTAGAAAAAGCCAATAAAGTTGGCAAAAAAATTCTCATGTCAGGTGGGGGTAAATGTAACTTTACCAATCTCTATGTCGAACCCAGCAACTTTATTTCACATAATCCACACTTTGTGATTTCAGCCCTCACTCGCTATACCAATTGGGACTTTATAGGCATGGTCTGTGAGTACGGGATTGAATATGAAGAGCGTAAACACGGTCAGCTGTTCACCCTAAAAGGTGCCAAAGAAATTTTAGCCATGCTGTTGGCCGAATGTGAAAAAACAGGTTTGGTCGAGATTAAAACCAACTGTGAAGTGAAAGCTATCACTGCACTCGCTGAACAAGGTTTTCAAATTGCCACGACGCTGGGGTATTTTGAAACCGAATCTGTAGTCATTGCATCGGGTGGTTTATCTATACCGACCTTAGGGGGGTCAGGGATTGGCTATGAAATTGCAAAGCAATTTGGTCACCATGTTTATCCAACTCGCGCAGGTTTAGTACCTTTCACCTTTTCAGATAGTTTTAAAGAAGTGACCACACGCTTAAGTGGCAACGCAGTCGATGCCACTTTATCAAATGACTTAAACGCTTTCACCGAAGCGCTTTTATTTACTCATCGTGGGCTCAGTGGACCAAGCTCGCTACAGCTATCGAATTACTGGGATGTAGGGCAAAGTTTTAAAATTGACTTCCTACCAAGTGCAGATGTGCACGACTACTTAAAGGCCAAGAAACACAGTCAACCCAAAGCCCTACTTCGCACGTTAATGGGTGAACATTTCCCGAAAAGTGTAGTGGTTGAACTGCAAAACCTGATTTGGCCTGAGCTGGCTGAAACAGCGATTGGCCAACTGTCAGATGAAAAACTGGAGCATATTGCAACGCGCATACATGCGTTTGAAGTCAAACCATCAGGAACCGAAGGCTACCGTACCGCTGAGGTGACTTTAGGCGGTGTAGATACCACGGAAGTTTCATCGAAAACCATGGAAAGTAAAAAGCAAAAAGGCCTGTACTTTGTTGGCGAAATATTGGATGTGACAGGACATTTGGGCGGTTTTAACTTCCAATGGGCATGGTCATCTGCACATGCCGCATCAGAATATGTCTAAGCCATCTGCTTAAACGATAAATTATTCTAAATAATCAGTGCGTAAGAGTACGCACTGCTTTTGCTTCTGCTGACGAGCAAGCGCTAAGTCCATTTTTGCAATCGCAATTTGCACATGGCTAAGTTCAGTCACGGTACGGCGCAACATCAATGTCTTTTTTAATATTTTCATCATTGGTTTTTCCTTGTGTATGTACAATTTATCAAAATAAATTGTGAAATATTCATCAATTCATATTTCAAAGTATAGGCATCTAAGTATTTCTAATTTATGAAATATCCATATTTCACATGCATTAAACATACCAAATTAAATGCCATTCAACACTATATACTTTTGTATTATTTTTCATCATCCTTTTCAGTCACTTCTCGCTCAGAAGATTGCGCAGGAAACATCTCTGACGCTGTGGATTGCTTAGCTTCTGCTTTCGGCTTCGCAAAGACAAACTTATAAGCACTCACGAAAAATCCAACGGTAATGCCTGCAATAATAATGGGCGCAAAATATTTATTTGGGGCTTTTTTTGACATCGGTTTACTCCAATAAAAAAAACACCAACCGCCATCAGCGGTTGGTGTTTAGTGTAATTGACTTAGTCTGGATCTTTGGGGTGAACATCAATATCTTGCTCAGCTTCACCCGTTGAGCCAAAAGGCTTATTTAAAGGTTTATGCGCAGGATCAACTTCTGCGGTGGTCGGAATATCATCAGCATGTTGATATTCTTCTGCAACTGTTGGTGCATCCATTTGCTCTTTCAGTGAAGCATGCTCTTCTTTGCCTTGTGCGGACTGCGTGCTATCAGCTTTGGCCTGATACAGTGGATTCGGTTGCGTACCTTCTTTTTTGGCTTTATCTAACAAGTCGGTCAAAACCCGTTCCGCAGGTTGACGACCACCCAGACCAAAAGCCAATGCAAAAGCAATGGCAACTGCGCCAAGCGTTAAACCAAAGGCTAAGTTTACGATCGAATCTGCGATACCCATGGCACGCAAGCCCATTGCCAACACTAAGCCAATAATCAAGACACGAACAATGTTCGCTACCCAACGAGAGCTATTGTATTCACCACGTTCAATCACCTGTGCAACCAAGTTCGCCAGCCAGAAGCCCACGCCCAGAATGACTGCACCCAACAGGATGTTTGCACCAAACTGGATAAACATCGCAATCAAACCACTGATCTGCTCAAAGCCGAGTCGATTTGCTGCTTCAGAAACTGCAAATAACATGGTAAAGAACACGATGAAGTAACCCACAACGCAAGATGCTTTGGTGTTCCCTAAGAAACGTTGTAAGCCAACTTTGCTTGGAATGTCATCTACACCTGTTCCCGACAAGACTTCCACCACAAGGCTTGCGACAAAACGCGACACCACATAGGCCAAAATTAAAATCAATGCCGCCGCAATAATATGCGGAATAGCATTCATGATTTCATACAACATGGCGGTTGCAGGTTGAGAAATGGCATCAATCCCTAAAGCTTCAAAGGCGATAATCAGAGCCGTGATAATGACGATTGCAAAAACAAAAGATCCGAGCACTTTGACCAAATCTGAGTTTTTAAATAACCCAATTTTTTCAACCTGCTGCTGCACATCTAAACTTCGCAATAAGCCCTCAATAATGCCACGTACAATTTTTGCTAGAATATAACCCGCAAAAATAATCACACCCGCAATAAAGATATTCGGCAGATACAATACGGCTTCATTGACCATATTTTGGATAGGGAAAAGCAGCCCTGTGAGACCGAGTATCGACAGTACAATAGGCAAAAACAGCAAGAGAATTAACCAATAAACAATTTCACTGATGTTTTGACTGAGCGTGCTCACACCGACATCTTGACTGAGCTTTTCATCTAACTGGGTGCGATCCAATCCTTTTTGTAAACCCACTTTGACCAGATTGGCCACAATCCAGCCAATAAAACCGACCGCAATAGCAGCAAGCAACTGAGGGATAAACAATAGGAATTGCTGAACCATATTGCTAAATGGCCCACTCACACTGGTGAGATTAAGCACATTGAGTGCGCCAATCACCGCAATAATCAAAATCAGCCAAAACACAACACGGGAAACAATATTTTCAATATTTGAACGATGCCCTGTGGCACTCGATAGTTTTTGATTGGTGCCCAGTTTGGTTAAGACTTTTTTCACAGCACCTGCAATGAGCAAGGCAATAATCCAACCAATGATCAGAATTGCGATTGCAGACAGAATAGGATGAAACTGATCCCAATAATACATCGCATCAAATCGACCTTGATGCCCTACATAATCATTCATCTTGTTCTCCCTCTTGTTATGTCTAGATCTTCGCCAAGTACACCTTCAACATTCAATTGAGTTCTCTAGAGTAGTCTTAGCCAATGTATCAATGAGAAGTGGATTTTATTTTTTGTAATGATTCTTAAAGAAAACCCCTGTTGATGCACAAGGGTTTTCACCACCTTTAACGGTCTGTTGCTGTTGCGGTATTGCTATCTGTTGCTACCGCTTCATCACTCGTGGTCGTTGTGGCAGTATTATTTGAGCTTGCAACTGCTGTCGTTGCATTAGGATGTCCTGGTGGTGCATCAGCCTTATTCGGCT
Source organism: Acinetobacter halobius (assembly GCF_044130335.1). NCBI lineage: Bacteria > Pseudomonadati > Pseudomonadota > Gammaproteobacteria > Moraxellales > Moraxellaceae > Acinetobacter > Acinetobacter halobius. Next base: position 112,057 of record NZ_JBIQOD010000004.1, on the reverse strand, counting down.
GACGATCTGCAAACATATAAAGTAATAATGCAATGAAAAAGATGCCAACCAACGCCAGCATATACACTGGCACGCGTTTTTTCTTTTGCCGCTCCTCTGGCGTTTGAACATGGGGCGGTTTACTGAAATCATGTGTCATAGCTCCCCCGCATTTCTATTATCAAGTTGTCGAATTTTTATACTAACAAGTGCTTGTGTAGCATTGTGTTTCAAAGCATAGTGAGATAGTAAACAAACAAATCTCAAACTATTAAATATTTGTTTTACAAACATTTAAAAACTATAGACGTATAACTTTTTAAGCTTTCAAAACCAAGGAAATGGCATTTCTATAAAGCATGGGCAAAAAGAGTCTGTCTAAAGGTCTTCTTGGGCTCAATTTGCGCTATAATCACGCACCTTGTTTTAGCTGTTTTGGACTTTATGGCATATCGTCAACAAAGTGTAACGCTTGATTTAGACACTGATGTTACGCACCAATGTCATGTGCATTTCACTCGCGATCAACACCTCATTGGTATAATTGAATTTTCTAAGCCAAGTTACATTCTCAAATGGGGCGATTTAGAGTTTTTCCGTCGTCGCACTGAAGAATTTTCTGTGATGCCGTTTCCTGAATGTATCAATGCCATGATCATTGATATTCGAAATGTGCAAGCCTTTTTAGACAATGAAACGCCGATTATTCCTTGGCGTTTACTCGAAGAAGAATGTCCAATACGTCTTGTTGTACCTCAAGATCGCTTAGATCATTATATCGGGTTATTTGAGCCAACATGGTTGACGACCGATATTGAAACAGCCATTTCTGAAATCCGTGAATATATGGATATGTTTGTTCACTAAAATTCTAACTTCAAACTTTAGCTCAGTGCGATTACTCAACTTAAAATCACCCCATGTAATCGCCTTAGTGACTTGTAATCGTTATCAAAATTTCATACGTGTTTCGCTCATACTGCTTGCAACTTGGTAAAAGCATCTTTTTAAAATTTAAGCTTCTTTTTTTAATTTATCTTTATAAACTCTACTTATCCCATTATATCCCCGCACACTGTGAGATGATAAAAAGCGTGTTGTGAGGCTGCTGAATTATTAGACATTCGCCTAATATGATTTAAAAAAATATTAAAATGGCATGCATTATGCTTAATTTCCTTTGTAATATCAGAGGAATATAACTATGCCCTAATTCAATGCATTATTAACAAAATATTAAAAATCCCACTTGAGCAGTAAAAGCAATCTCGATTAAGATGCAGACTAAGCTGTAAAAAAAACACCATAAAAAGAACATCTTTTGCACAGAATAAAGCTTTATCCCAATTCTGACGTTTTTAATAAAAACAATGCAATTGATGCTGCAAACAAAAGGAGTTTGTACATGACCATGCAACGTAATCTTTCTGCCCTATTTTGTGCAAGTGCACTTGCGCTGAGCCTCAGTGCATGTAGCGATAACAAAGCCCCTGCAACAGATGCCGCTAGCACTGGTGCTGATGCTTCACAGTCAGGCACTTTAGATAAGATTAAAAAATCAGGAACCATTGTTTTAGGTTACCGTGATTCTTCCATTCCATTCTCCTATATCGCAGACAACCCAAACCAACCAGTCGGCTACGCACATGATTTACAGCTCAAAGTGGTTGAAGCTGTTAAACAAAAGCTGAATATGCCTGATTTAAAAGTTCGCTATAACTTAGTCACCAGCCAAAACCGTATTCCTTTGGTTTCAAATGGTACTGTTGACCTTGAGTGTGGTTCAACCACAAACAACAAAGAACGTCAGCAACAAGTAGACTTTTCGGTAGGTTTCTTTGAAGTGGGCTCGCGCTTACTCACTGCGACAAATTCGGGAATCAAAGATTTTGCTGACCTAAAAGGCAAAAAGCTTGTGACCACAGCAGGTACAACATCTGAGCGCTATATCCGCCAACATGAAAAAGAACTCGGGATTGGTGAAGTCATTTCTGCTAAAGACCATGCTGAATCTTTCTTGATGCTTCAAAGTGGTCGTGCTGCTGCGTTTATGATGGATGATATTTTACTTGCGGGTGAAAAATCAAAAGCCAAAGATCCAAACAACTGGCACATTGTCGGTACAGCACCAATTCAAGAAGTCTATGGCTGTATGTTGCGTAAAGGCGACACAGGCTTTAAGCAAGTCGTAGATGATGCCATTAAAGCCACCTATAGTTCTGGTGAAATTAACAAGATGTACAACAAATGGTTTGAACAGCCAATTCCACCGAAAAACATTAACCTGAATTTTGCTATGTCAGACCAACTTAAAGCCTTAATTGCAAACCCACATGACCGTGATCAGTAATAGATAAACGAGAAATTAATGTTCACTCAGGCAAAGTTTCTTTGCCTGACCTATTTTAGGGGATTGTCATGAATTATAGCTGGAACTGGGGCGTCCTTTGGCAATCCACAGGCGTCGGAGATAGCACCTATCTCAGTTGGATTTTGATTGGTTTAGGCTGGCTATTTGTTATTGCTATTGTGGCTTGGAGCATTGCCATGGTGCTTGGAAGCATTCTCGGCATTATGCGAACGCTTCCGAATAAAACTGCTCGTGCCATCGGCACAGCTTATGTCACCATTTTCCGTAATGTACCACTCTTGATCCAATTGTTTATTTGGTTCTATGTAGTTCCAAACTTCCTACCAGGGCCAATCAAATCATGGTGGATCAATGATTTAAGTGCGGGTACAACTGCGCTCATTTCAGCCAGTATCGGTCTTGGACTATTTACTGCAGCACGGGTCTGCGAGCAAGTCCGCACAGGCATTGAAGCCTTACCTACAGGACAGGTCAATGCAGGTTATGCCATGGGTTTTAGTACTGCACAACTATATCGCTATGTCATTTTACCGCAGTCCTTCCGTACGATTTTGCCACCACTGAGTTCAGAGCTGACCAACTGTGTTAAAAATACTTCTGTGGCCTCTTTAGTTGGGGTCTCAGAGATTATTTCGCAGATGAAAACCATCAGCGAATATACGCAAAACACTATCGAAATCTATACCTATGTCACGCTTATTTTCATCGTTATCAACGTGTGCTTAATTACCTTAATGACGCTGCTTGAAAAACGTTTACGTGTCCCAGGTTTAATTGCAGGAGCTAAATAATGGAATGGCTCACCGCATTTACCCATGATTTGCAGTTATCTGCACCTGCCCTATGGCATGGTTTAAGCATCACTTTAAAAGTGGTCATCATCGCCACCATTGGCGGTATTTTCATTGGCACACTGTTGGCACTGATGCGTTTGTCTTCTATTCGCATCTTGAATTTAATTGCCCAAGGTTATGTCAATTTATTCCGCTCGATTCCACTCCTGTTGGTATTGATGTGGTTCTACTTTGCTGTACCGTTCATCTACACCACAGTCACGGGAAATTACCTGACCATTGATACCGCTTTGGTCTCAAGTATTGTGGCGTTCATGTTGTTTGAAGCGGCTTATTTCTCTGAAATTGTCCGTGCAGGGATTCAATCGATTCCTAAAGGACAGTCTGCCGCGGCGTATGCACTAGGTATGACCTATGGTCAGTCCATGCGTTTAATCATTTTGCCGCAAGCATTTCGTAAAATGACACCGCTGCTGTTACAGCAAACCATCATCTTGTTCCAAGACTCAACCATGGTTTACGCCATTGGCCTACTCGACTTCTTCCGTACCAACTACGTGCGGGGCGATTTGATGTCTCTATTAACGCAATATATTTTATTTGCAGGCTTGGTCTATTTCACCATCAGTATGCTAGCCACATATGCAGTAAAACGATTACAAAGGAGGTTAAGCGTATGAGCGACCAAAAAGTAATGATTGACCTCCAAAATGTCAGTAAATGGTATGGCGATTTTCAAGTTTTAACCGATTGCACCACACAAATTTGCCAAGGTGAAGTAGTGGTAGTCTGTGGCCCATCAGGCTCAGGCAAATCAACCCTGATTAAAACAGTGAATGGACTGGAAGCCTTCCAACAAGGTCAGATCACAGTTGACGGTATTCCTATTAACGACCCAAAAACAGACTTAACCAAATTACGTAGTCGCGTGGGTATGGTGTTTCAGCACTTTGAACTGTTTCCACACTTAAGCATTACGGAAAATTTGACCATTGCCCAAATTAAAGTATTGGGCCGCTCTGAAACTGAAGCGAAAAAGAAAGGTTTAGGCTATTTAGAACGTGTCGGGCTGAGTGCACATGCTCATAAATTTCCAGCACAACTTTCAGGTGGACAACAACAACGTGTCGCTATCGCCCGTGCACTTAGTATGGACCCGATTGCCATGCTGTTTGATGAGCCGACATCTGCGCTTGACCCTGAAATGATTAATGAAGTTCTTGATGTGATGGTCGAACTGGCACATGAAGGCATGACCATGATGTGTGTCACCCATGAAATGGGTTTTGCCCGCCAAGTGGCAAATCGTGTGCTGTTTATGGATCAAGGTAAAATTGTCGAAGACTGTAGTAAAGATGAATTCTTTAATACTAAACGTGGAGATCGTGCTCAACAGTTCTTAGACAAGATCTTGCACTAGCATAGAGACGTGTTATCCCACCTTAAAAAAAAGCAGGTCAAACGATCTGCTTTTTTTAAACTTAGATTCTAGTCTAAAACTAAACGTGCATTGATGGCTTGAACAGGACGGTTATTCGGATACCCTATCAGTGCAGCGAATTTTGCGATTTGCTGCGCTGATGCCTGTTGTATATCTTTTAAGACCACTCAACGTACACTCTCAGTACACGGTGGTGTCGTAAGTGAACCATTAAAACGATAGTAGCCATGTGTCGCGGGTAAAAATTCATTCGCTCTCAAACTTAACCCTTTCTTTGATTGTCTTTGTTGCCATAGCCGTTCCAGTGTTAAATTCTTTTTGCCTGCTTCATACATTACCGCAACCACGGCCAACTCACCTTTTTCAGAAACATGAACTAAATGTAATTCTATGGGAAAGCTTTTCCCTTTGATCATATTTTCTGAGGGGCTGAGATGCATTTGCAATAATTGAAATCGTTCACCCTCTAAACTTAAATAACTACCTTGATGAAAATTGATTTGTACCGTATGGGGAAGTTGCACAATATCGCTGGCAGAAGTTTTGTAGTTAAAATGAAGTGCTGCGAGTTCTGCTGAAATCACACGTTCTATATTAATAGGTGATTGATTATATCCCGCACATGCTTGATATTGGGGATTCAACTGACTCCAGTGCTTTTTCTGCTTGATAGCCCCAATCTGATGTTAACTCACTGGCTGACCAACCCACCACACAGGGAAACCCAAACAATGCTGCTATTATTTTATACTTCATATTCCTTCATCAAAAAATAGATCTCAAATGATCCAATATCCTCCATGAATTGACTAGGCTCCAGCAAAACTAAAAATGACATTTCAAACAGATTTTTTCATGTTTTGTTTCAGTGCTTTAAGGATTTAGACAAAACAAAAATACCTCTTTCGATTAAGCTTTTTATTTATTTTTTTAATCTCGAACCTAAAATTGAAATGATCATATATGACAAAAATTACAATTAATAACATTTAGTTATGTGAATTTTCCATCGTTATAAATAAGAAATGAATCTCGATGTAATTCCTAAAACTTTTGGCTTGATTTTAGCCACGCACAATCAAAATGCAGACTTTTTGTTATTTGCGTTCCAAAATAGAACAAATTCAGTTCAAATTGAACCCCATACATTTTTTCCAGACTATTTTTTTGCTCTCAGCTCAAATGCATCCAAATTTTGCAGTAAATATACAATCACATATTTAAAATAAATAAATGTAATATTTTCAGATATTTATAATTAAATCATATTTTCATAAACGCACCAGTAAGATGCGTTAACACCATCATGGTGCATATTAATGCTTTATATCGGGTCTTATTATTTTTAAGCAAAACTTAATCAATATTTCCTTTTTGCTTAGCTCTTCACGAAATGACAAGCATCAGTATACTGAGCTTCTTTTTGCAAAATTTTGCACTCAAATGGAACCTAAACATGCAAAATATTGACTTACTTTTTCTTCTTCTTGGTGCAGTTTTAGTCCTCGCCATGCATGCAGGTTTTGCTTTTTTAGAACTAGGGACAGTTCGACATAAAAACCAAGTGAATGCCTTAAGTAAAATTTTAACGGACTTTTCACTCTCTGCAATTGCCTACTTTTTTGTAGGTTATTACATTTCTTATGGACATCACTTTTTCCATATCGGGGATACTTTAGCAGCGGATCATGGCTATAACCTAATGCGCTGCTTCTTCCTGCTCACTTTTGCAGCCGCAATTCCAGCAATCATCTCAGGTGGCATTGCTGAACGTGCCAAGATGCGTTCTCAAGCCATTGCAACCGTTTTGCTAGTAGCTTTGGTTTATCCTTTTTTTGAAGGTATCGCTTGGAATGGCAACTTTGGCTTACAACAATGGTTGCAAAGCACTTTCGGTGCAAGTTTCCATGATTTCGCAGGTTCTGTGGTTGTGCATGCTATGGGAGGGTGGATTGCCCTTGCTGCAGTTATTTTACTTGGAGCACGTCACGGACGTTATAAAAAGGATGGTCGGGTCAGTGCTCATCCACCCTCTTCTATTCCTTTCCTAGCCTTAGGTTCTTGGATATTAATTGTAGGTTGGTTCGGCTTTAACGTTATGAGTGCACAACGTTTAGATGCAATTTCAGGACTCGTAGCAATTAACTCCCTCATGGCCATGGTCGGTGGAACATTAGCAGCTAACTTTGCTGGAAAAGATGACCCAGGTTTCTTACATAATGGTCCTTTGGCGGGTCTTGTTGCAATTTGTGCAGGTTCTGATGTTGTACACCCTATAGGTGCTTTAATCATTGGTGCTATTGCAGGACTTATGTTTGTTAAACTCTTCACCTATACGCAAAACAAGCTCAAAGTCGATGATGTACTCGGCGTATGGCCTTTACACGGCGTATGTGGCGCATTCGGTGGGCTTGCAGTTGGTGTATTTGGTCAAAAATGGCTTGGTGGCTTAGGTGGGGTAGCTATGATGTCGCAGTTAATTGGTACATTGTTGGCAATTGGCATAGCCATGCTTGGAGGACTTGTTGTTTATGGCACTTTAAAAGCCACGATGGGGATTCGTTTAAGTCAAGAGGATGAATTCCGAGGAGCAGACTTGTCTATTCATAAAATTTCTGCCAACTCTGATGACAGCATGTTCTAAAATCATGTTCCATTTCAACGCGACCCTTATGGGTCGCTTTTTTATTCTCTGATTTAAACGTCAGTCATTGCTGTTAAATGCTTAAAAATCTCAGACAATGCCGTAATCTGTGGGGCATTTATTGTTACCAATGGTTGATGAAAGCCTGATAACCACAGGGCTTGCATTCCTGCCTGCTGTGCACCGTGTACATCATTAATCGGATGATCCCCAACAAATAAGCACTGCTCAACTTCAACATGTAATTGTTGTGCCGTATCAATAAAAATATCTGGTTTTGGTTTAGCTTGTCCAAATAGCCCAGAAGTATTGATCACATCAAAATAATGCGCAAAGCCCAAGCCATTTAATATAGACAAGCGTGTTGCATGACCACCATTTGAAATAATCGCAAGTTTATATCCCGCTTGCTTTAAATGAGTCAGCGTTTGTTCAGCATCGGGCATTGCCACAGCACAGCGACCAAATTGTTCAAACCAAAAATTACTTAAGTCATTCAAATCAGGAGCTGAATTCCAACTAAGCTCCTGTAGCAAAGCATAAGCCACTGAAGCACCAATACTTGTGTGGGTTAAATGTTCTTTTAAGGGATAGCCCCCATTGTCTATACGATTGACGATAGTCTCTATCTGTACAACATTTACACTTTGTAATTGTACGTGATAATAATCCACAAGCTGTTGGCTAAACGCAGCAACACTGCGTCCACGGTGGGTTAAGGTATTATCTAGATCAAATAAAACTGCACGTATCACGCTGTCTTTTCCCAATATTGTTTAGACTCAACCTAACATCGAATTGCTGCACCACTTTAGCCTTAAATGAATAAGTAAATCACTGATTTTGCTAAAAGCGATGAAAGACCAAAACCGTTAAGCCTGCTTTAAGCTAACACTGTTGGAATAGCAGCTTATTTTTATTTTACGGCGTATCTTGTGTCAGATCAGCAACGTTTTTTTATACTTCAGTTTTTTATTTTGACACTTGGTTTTTCCATTTTATGGCTCCTCTTTCCAGTGGCAGGAACATTGGATTTACACCTGATTCAACCCTATATGGATCGGACAGGTCATTTCCCATTAAAACGAGATTGGGCCCTAGCCGAACTCAATCATCGCTATGTCAAAGACATACTCATTGCAGTTTACTTGATTTACTTACTGAAATGGGCTGCATCGTATAAGTGGACTGCCCTAAAACCACAGCGCTGGCAAAGTGGTTATTTCATTGGCTTAGTCCTTATCAGCACCAGTTGCATTGGCATATTAAAATCACAATCTGGTCATGCATGCCCATGGGATATGACACTCGCTACCGTACATGATTTCTTTTGGGACTTTTCAGCAACAGCAGGTCATTGTTTTCCTGGTGGACATGCTGCCACAGGATTTGCTCTATTTGTGGGATATTTTGTCTATCGACTCACTGAGCCAAAACGTGCATGGTTTTATTTGTTTGCTGCCCTGATTTTAGGTTTTGTAATGGGCTGGGCACAAATGATGCGTGGCGCACATTTCCTCAGTCATAATCTTTGGACAGCATGGGTTATCTGGTTAATTAACGTATTGGCTTATGCATTGTTTTATAAACGTTTTCTTGGAACTCAAATAAGCCCTAAACTATAAATTAAACATCACCTGAACTTGTAAGCCGCCCAGAGCTTCACTTTGCCCAAAATTCAATTTTGCCCCGACTTTCTCTGCGGCTTTATCGACAATGGACAACCCTAATCCACTGCCGACCTCTAAATGATGATGAACTCGATAGAACCGTTTTAAAATCTGATCATAAAGCTCGGGGGCAATTCCTGGTCCACTGTCTTCAATTTGGAGAATTGCTCGCTGATCTTGCTTATAAATGGAAACATTAATGACTCCCTGCTCTGGGGTATATTTAATGGCATTATCAAGCAAATTATAAACAATCGAATGCACAGCTGAACTTTGACTCTTAAGCCAAATTTGTTCTTGTTGCTCTAAACCTAAATCAATATTCTTGGCAAGTGCCAACTCCATCAATTGCTCCATACAATCTCCAACCAAATCACTTAAGCACACCTGCTGTACTGACTCTAAAGTAGGGACAGATGCATCCTGTTTGGCCAAATTAAGTAATTGAGAAACTAAATGCTGAATCCGAATTAAACCTAAACTCAGATTTTTTAAAGCCTGATGTTCTGGAAATTCATGCAATAAAATTTTCATTTGTAAATTGAGCGCTGTAATCGGTGTTCTCAGTTCATGTGCAGCATCGGCAATAAACTGTTTCTGTTCTTGCTGGAACAATGAAATCCGTTCAAACAAACGGTTCATTTCGTTGATAGTCGGTAAAATTTCAACAGGATAACCAGCTGGACGAATTGCCGTAAGCTCATGTGGTTCACGCTGTGCGAGTTCAGCTTTAAACTCATCTAAAGGCTTTAAACTACGTCCAATAATCCAATTTAACCCCCATAGCGCCAAAGGCATAAACAATAAATAAGGAATCAACATATTCGCTGCAAGTTCTAAAGCCAGTTTTTGTCGCACGCTCCGTTGTTGACTGACCTGAATCTGATATTTTTCTGTAGGTAGAACATAGGTGTTCCACAAACCTTGTGCGGTATGGTGAGTATAAAAACCTGCTTTTTTTACAGGTTGTATTAGGAGGTCAAACTTATGTTCACGCTGTTCTGGAAATTCATACGACCAGACATCTACAAATAAATCCTCTTCATGATAGTGCCGACTTACTTCAAATTCACTTTTGATCGGAGCGGGGTCATGTTCTGCCACACGTTCAGCCAAATTTCGCATTTGTGCATCAAGTATTTCATTGGTCTCTTCAAGGGCAATCCGATAAGCTGCAATCACCAATAAGCAACCCATTACAATACTGAATAAAGAGGTGTAAGTGACCAGTTGTCGCTTTAAGGAAATTGAGGTTGCTTTTGCCACTTATGATTCAACCTGCCCCAAACGATAGCCCAAACCACGAATCGTTCGAATAAAATCTTTGCCCAATTTAGCGCGTAAATGGTGAATATAAACTTCAATGGTATTGCTGTTAATTTCCGAGTCCAAATCGTATAATTTTTCTTCCAAATTTGCTTTGGAAAAAATTTTATTGGGATGGCTAACCAAAGGAATAAGTATCGCCCATTCACGATTCGATAAATCAATCGTTTGCCCTTTGTATTTAGCTAAGTGTAAATCCTCATCAAGCTCTAGCCCTGAAAAACTCAGCGTTTGTCGCTGATTTTGCTGTTTCAAAGCCCCGCTACGACGTAACAGAGCTTGTATACGGGCAAGTAACTCATCAAATTCATAAGGTTTAATTAAATAATCATCAGCACCTTGGTTTAAACCATCAACACGGTTTTGTAACTGATCTCGTGCAGAAATAATCAATACTGGTAAAGTCGGATACAGTAGTCGAATATTTTTTAAGACTTGCATACCATCCATCATCGGGAGACCCAAATCGAGTAATACCACATCAAATGCATGTTGTTGTAACTGTTTTAAACCATCAAAACCATTATTTACCCACACCACATCAAACTGCTGATAGCGCAAAAGGGTTTGCGTGGACTCAGCAATCATAAAATCATCTTCAATAATCAATATTTTTGACATGAATTAAGCTCTCGCCTTGGTCGAGGTACACTGTTCTAGCATATTATTTTTCGAATCAATCACTTCACTTTTCACCTCAAGTAAACTGAGTAAACTTGGGAATAAATGATCTTGACTCAATTCTTGGCTTTTTTGCTGAGCTAAGCAAGTCATTTGTTGTGGATTTTGCTTTTTCCATGTTTCAGAAAACCACATCAGCATCGGCACATGAGTCTGTTGGCTCGGTGCGATAGCATAAGGTGAACCATGTAAATACAGGCCGTGCTCACCAGTCGACTCACCATGATCGGATAAATACCAAAAACCCGTCTCAAAGTTTTGATTTTGCTTTAATACGCCAATCAGCTGGCTTAATATATGATCTGTATAAACAATTGAATTATCATAACTATTTTTTAGTTGTTCCGAGCTACAGCCTTGAATAGCATTGGTCTCACACATTGGTTTAAATGGTTGAAAACCCACTTGTGAACGTTTGTAATAAGCAGGCCCATGGCTACCCATTTGATGCAATACAATTAAACGTGGGGTTTTATCATCACTCGCGATACTGGCAATATAAGCTTTGAAGCTATCCACCAAAATTCCATCCGCACACTCACCATCTGCGGAACACCACTTTTTCTGTATAGGCTCAGGAATCTTAAACTGCTCCACGCGATCACACACGCCTTTGCAACCTGAATTATTATCAATCCACGTCACTTTATAGCCTGCACGTTGTGCTAAATCTAATAAGCCTTCACGATGTTTAGCCAGTTGTGCATCATAATTTTCACGTGTCATCCCAGAAAACATACAAGGTACTGACACAGCCGTTGCTGTACCACATGAACTTACTTGGCTAAAGTTAATAACGTTGAGTTTTTCAAGTTCAGGATTGGTTTTTTTTGCATACCCATTTAAAGAAAAGCTTTCTGCACGCGCAGTTTCACCGACAACCAAAACCATGAGCTTCGGCAATTTTTTCTGTCCAACTTGTTCCACTAAATGCGCATCTTCACCATACTTCACGAGTGGTAAATGCTGCTGCGGTCTATTCTTTTTATAATACGACAGTGTTGAGCTAATCGCATTTTGCGGTGAAATCATCCCTTTAAGATCGCGATGCTCACGGAAAATAGAAGCATAATCCACAAAGAAAACAAACAGCAGGCTGGCAATCACTGCAACAGAAATGGCACTACCCAATAGCTTATGTAACAAAACGGCCTTAAGCGGATCACGACGAATCTTTATCTTAAAGAGAACGACCAATGGCAAGATCACCATCGTCCCAATCCAGAATAAAAGATGCCAAGACAATAAATCACGTACTTCATTACCATCGGTTTGCATCATGTTTTGAATTTGATCAGGCGTGATTGCAACTCCTAAACTATTGACAAAATAGGCACTCATGCCACCAATCAAGATTAAAATAGCGGCAACAGATTTAGCGATTGGGCGCCACTGTATAATTTGAAACACCAGATTATATAATGCCAATATCACCAATACGGTCGCAGCAATGAATGCATAAGCTTTCAAGCCTTGGTATGGTGTGAGTAACTGAATTTGCTTATAAAACATAAAGTTTAATGCCACAGCTAACCACACAGCCAAATACGCATTAAAGCGTAAAAGCGATATTTCTTTGAAGACAGACTGCAAATTGAACATCTTAAATTATGTCTTTGTGATCGGATGTCCCAATGTAGTTTTCTAAACTTAAAACTCGCTTAAATAGAAAAGAGCGCTGTCGCTTTGTGTCAATTCATAACGGTAAATTAAACTATCGGATGAGATTTTTAAGACCCAACGTATGATTTGATATGTGGAATACCCTTGCACAACCAGAGCATGAATAGAAGTATGGCTTTTATGTGCAGGGTATGTCGAAGTGGCAACTTTAAAGTGAGCTGCCTTTCAAAAGCCCCCTTTAAATGCTGCAAGTCGAAGGATTTTATGGTGGTGTATATTGAGCCACTAGATGTTTTTGTTTTCGGCTAAACGAGAGAATAAACAAGCTCTGTACTGAATGTCAGATATTAAGATTTCATCTTTTTGGGCAAAAATTAAGGCGTTTCATAAAACGCCTTAATTAGATCGGCTTTAGTCTGTGTATGCCTGAGCCTGTTCTACAGCTTAAAATTTGTATTCGATCCCAGTGCCGACTACAGGTTGCTTGGTTTCAAAAGATGCTTGTTCAAGTGTCAAAATTCCTGCATAACCATAAGCTTTGACTTGCTTGGTAAAGGCATAATCAGCACCTGCAATAAACTGCTGCGCATCAAAGTCGTCTTTAGCCGTTTTGAAGCTGGTTGAGTTTTGACTGTATTGTGCTTTCACTGTCCAAGCTTTGGCAGTCGGTAAGTTATATTCAGCACCAATTAGCCAACCTTGTGCGTCGTCTATCGTAGCTGCGGCAGCATCATTGCCTTGTACATCCGCCACTTCAGAAGTTTGATATAAAGCTTTCAACGCCAAACCATTATTGAGATTGACTCGACCAATGGCACGTAAGGTATCTGCTGCTGCAAAAGCACTGCCTACCACCCCGCCTGTCACCTCAGGCGCTGATGCATTCAAAATACCACGTCCTGCAAAGGTTGATGGAATGGCCTTATCATAACCAATCCCGGCAACAAACTTTTTACTGTCATAAACCACTGACGCTGACCATGCATCGCCCAGACCACGTCCTGCAACTTTTGCTCCGCCTTTGGATTTTTCAATACCCCCTGCTTCACCAGTGGCTAACAGTGCAGTAGCTTTCAGTTTTCCTGTGCCAAGACCCCAAGCTGGCGTTTCATAGACCACAACATTATCTATACGGTTTTCACCAGTGAAAATCCCTGCCACATCAGCTTTGTTGGCCACATAGTTATTAAAGGTATCTACCACTGAAGACAGTTGTTTAACGGGAGTATCAATTTTGCCGACTTTCAATGTCCCTAATTTTGGGTCTTGTAAGCCAACAAGTAAATTACGTGGAACAAAAGTATCTGTGCTACCCCCATTGTCCACATAGAAGGTAAATTCTGCTTGATATAGTGCATTTAAACGATCTGTGAGTTTTTCTTCGCCTTTTAAGCCTAAAAAGGAGTTATTAGAGTTCAATTCAACGACATCACGGTCTTTATTTGGAGAGGCATTATCTTCAGGTAAATAATCGGCCGTGACATCAATTTCACCATAAAAAGTAGGTGCTGCGAATGTTACCCCTGCCACTAGGCTTAAAGCGATTGCGACTGCAATTTGTGTTTTCATTATCAAAATATCCTACGGTAAATTTGTTACAAATATTACCGTTCAGACATATATGACAGAACGATTAAAAAAATATTTAGTTATATTTTTTAATAATTTACCTCACTATTTAGCATTTTTTATGATTTGTTTATGAAAGCATTATGAAAAATCTGAATGCGTTGCAATGGCACGCCATTTAAAAATAAACCACAAACTCAACATCGCAATGACCACAATAATACATAAATAATGGAAATAGCCGAGCCAGTCGCCCAATATCCCGCTGATACTATATAATCCACCACTGACGGTGGCCATCAATGCCACTTGAAAGGTAAAATCAGTGCCTGCCATCTGTTTACGACTATATTGCATCACTAGGGTGAGCATGACCACCAACAACATAGATGAAGTCATATCTTCAAAAGCATTAATCAGATAAATTAACCACGGCTGAATGCCATACTTAATTTCATACTGAAAAGCCAACCATGCATAAGCTACCAAACTGAAGATTTTAAGCAGCGAGTACGCTACTAAAGCAGTGGAACGCCGAATAAATTTCAAACTGTAGCCCGCAAGTCCAGCACCCATTAAAGCGGCACAGGCCCCCAGCATGGTCACATATAGACCAATCTGGGAAAAACTTAAGCCTAAATCAACCATTAAAGGCTTCAATAGTGGCCCTGCTAAACCATCCGCTATTTTAAAGCTCAAAAGCACTGCTAACCATGCTGCGAGTACAGGACTCTGGATAAAATAAGCTAAATAGTTTTTGATCTGTTGAAAATTAAAAGATAGGGTTTGCGTTTCTGAAACCTTTCTATGCTGTGGCTCTGAGTAAACTAAAATCGGCACTGTATTTATAAAAACAATTGCCGCCAAAATCAAAAAAGTAGATTGCCAACTCAGCCAATCCAGTGCCCACAAGATTGCCCCGCCACCGACAATAAAACCAAGACGCGATCCAATCACCTGAAAGGTATTACCCCAGTGCTGTTGCTCCCCTTTTAAAATATTGACCGCCAACCCATCAGTTGCAATATCTTGCGTTGCCCCGAGCAAATTCATACTGAGTAGGCCCACAAAGAAAGCCCATAAATAAATAGGTTGATTTAATCCATCAATCGGGAGGAAAGACAGCCCAATCAACACCAGTACAGTCAAGAGTTGTAAAGGAATAATCCAACTACGATAGTGACCAAAACGGGTGATCCCAAAACGATCTAACAACGGCGCCCAAAACACTTTAATCGACCACGGTAACATCAGCAGTCCAAAACCTCCAATCTGTGCCAGTGAAACCCCCTGTGCTCTCAAAATCACGGGCAAAGCATGGGTCATAAACCCCACAGGTAAACCTTGTGCCCAATACAGCGAAAATAGCAAAATATATACATTTCGGGTCTGTAACATGGTCGTCCTAAATTCATCAATTGGGCAAAGTGTTCATTTTGGCTCGGTAGGCATTCACTATTTTGCCAATGAATTCAAACCGATCAATGCCTATTATTGAAATCATATTCATCTTGATCGTTTGAGTAAAATAATAATGAGTCCATCTTTTCCAGAACTACCAGATCAAGTGCCTCATCGTAATTCGTCTGCATTCACTCGCACTATGTTTAAGCAGATTTTTTTAGTGCAAGGTTGGCGCTTTGTTGGTGAGTTTCCAAATCTCCCCAAAGCCGTTGCGATTATTTCACCACACACTTCCAATATCGACGCATGGCACGGTTTCACCGCCTTGCTAGGTTTAGGCATTCAAATTACCATTTTTGGTAAGAATAGTTTGTTTCATACCCCGTTGAAACCATTGTTGGAATGGATTGGGGTGATTCCTGTGAATCGCACCCATGCCCAAGGCTTAACCCAAGACATTATCGCGATTATCAACAGCAAAGAAAAAATTTGGGTCGGTATGGCGCCTGAAGGCACCCGTAAACACGCCGAATCTATTCGTAGCGGTTTTTATCGTATTGCTCACGGTGCACAAGTTCCGATTGTGATGTTCTCTTTTGACTATACACAAAAGACCATTCACTGCTTGGGCGTGTTTCATCCTACTGGGCATTTTGAGCAAGACCTTGAGAAAATTTTAGATTTTTATGTTGGTAAATTTTCAGCCAAGAACCCAAAATGGTTGGCCAAGCCTTTACAAAAACGCTTAAAAAATAGCTAGTAAATCAAGGTCGAATCTGCTGAGATGTGCAGCATTATTTGTTTTGCGTTTTAGTACTTTTGACCATGAATTTTGCTCGTTTATCTCTGATTGGTGCACTCACACTGACTATGGCAGGATGTGATCTTGCATCAAAGAAAACACCAACAACTACTCCCGTTCAAGCCCGTGAACCTGTGGTTGCCATTGCCCTCGGCGGTGGCGGCGCCAAAGGCTTTGCACATATTGGTGTACTGAAAGTTTTGGAGTCACATGGCATCAAACCCAAAATTGTCACGGGAACCAGTGCTGGCAGTTTTGTGGGTAGTATCTATGCCAGTGGTAAAACACCTTATCAACTTCAACAAATTGCGCTGACTTTAAAAGAATCGGACATTCGAGACTTAACCCTCAATTCACAAGGTTTTGTGCAAGGACAAAAACTGCAAGACTATGTCAACAAACATGTCGGCAATAAACCGATTCAACAGTTCCCTATCCGCTTCGCTGCAGTCGCTACCCGTCTGGATACAGGACGAAAAGCCGACTTTATTAAAGGCAATGCGGGTCAAGCTGTTCGAGCATCCTGTAGTATTCCGAACGTTTTTGTCCCTGCGGTGATTGGTGGAACCAAATATGTCGATGGTGGCCTTGTTAGCCCAATTCCAGTGAAAACTGCCAAAGATATGGGCGCGGATATTGTAATTGCAGTTGATATTTCAGCCCGTCCCGTTGGAAACAAGCCACTGAATATGTGGGGTTTGCTCGATCAAACCATTAACATCATGGGGCAGCAAAGCATCAATCAAGAGCTAAGCCAAGCAACTGTAGTGATTCAACCCAAAGTTGGCCACCTAGGTACTTTAGACTTAACAGCGAGCAATCAATCTATTTTAGAAGGTGAAAAGGCAGCACAACTCAAAATTAAGTCAATTGAAAAAGCCATAGGTGACTTTAAAAAGTCACCAGCAGCCTTTAAACCTGCACCTAAAGCCAAATTCTAAAAAGTTTGATTTTTAATATTCAAAGACTTATTCATCTGCTAAATTGATATAGATGCTGCTGCATCTATATCCCTATAACGAATATATGAGTAGATGTATGGAATTTGCTTTTGAGCCTTGGCACTGGTTTGTATTGGGCGTTCTGTTAATGTTATCAGAGCTGATTCTGCCTGCTTTTGCCGCATTGTGGTTCGGTATTGCGGCCATTATGGTCGGTATTCTGTACTGGATGTTCCCAATGATGGGCGTTACCACGCAATTTGTAACGTGGATTATTTTGTCGATTTTATGCACTTTACTTTGGTTTAAGTTTATTAAACCACTTTCGACTGACAAAACCAAAGCAGGACTGTCTCGCGAAGCAACCATCGGTCAAATTGGCATGGTCATTCAAGCCAGTCCTGAAAATGAACACATACGCGTTCGCTTTCCCATTCCAGTTCTCGGTTCAGATGAATGGAACTGTCGCACTTTAGATAAAGTCCAAGTCGGTGACCGAGTGCGTGTCGTTGAAATACTGGGCAATGATTTAATGGTCAAAGCACATCTCTCAAGCAACGAAAATACTTAAAAGTGAGTTAAGACTATGTCTGGTGGATTTATTATTGTTTTAGCAATTTTGGCTTTTGCCGCTGTCACCATTTTTAAAGGTGTCCGCATTGTACCGCAAGGTTATAAATGGATTGTGCAACGTCTGGGTAAATACCATACTACATTGAGCCCAGGTCTCAACTTTGTGATTCCTTATGTCGATGAGGTGGCTTATAAAGTCACGACCAAAGACATTGTATTAGACATTCCCTCTCAAGAAGTGATTACCCGAGATAATGCGGTTTTGCTCATGAATGCCGTGGCGTATATCAACATCACCACGCCTGTAAATGCAGTCTACGGCATTGAAAACTATACATGGGCCATTCAAAACTTAGTACAAACATCACTACGTTCTATCGTGGGTGAAATGGATCTCGATGATGCACTCTCATCTCGTGACCATATTAAAGCCAAATTGAAAGCGGCTATTTCGGATGATATCTCAGACTGGGGCATTACCCTAAAAACCGTTGAAATCCAAGATATTCAACCTTCTTCAACCATGCAAGCTGCAATGGAAGCACAAGCTGCCGCAGAGCGTCAACGTCGTGCAACCGTGACCAAAGCAGACGGTGAAAAACAAGCCGCGATTTTAGAGGCAGACGGTCGTTTAGAAGCATCACGTCGTGACGCAGAAGCACAAGTCGTCTTAGCAGAGTCTTCTCAGCGTGCCATTGAAATGGTCACTTCGGCTGTAGGCGACAAGGAAATTCCTGTTGCTTACTTATTGGGTGAACAATATGTCAAAGCGATGCAAGACATGTCTAAATCAAACAATGCCAAAACAGTGGTTTTACCAGCCGATATTTTAAGTACCATCCGTGGTGTTATGGGACGTAAAGATATTTAACTGACTCCTGCGTTTAGCCAAAAAGGACAGCTTTCGAGCTGTCCTTTTTGTTCTACCTGCGAAAACAATAAAAGCCTGCTAAATTACGCATCATTTTTAATATTGTAAAATTCTTCCAGCTTTTTTGAGCATTTGAATTTTAATCTCTCTGCCATCTTAATATGGACATCGTATGAGCTCCCTCAATCCTACCCTCATTACTTTTCTTTTTTATATTGTCGCCATGGTCATTATTGGTCTGGTTGCCTACCGTGCGACCACCAATTTCTCTGACTATATTTTAGGCGGCCGTCGCTTAGGAAGCTTTGTCACCGCATTATCTGCGGGAGCATCCGACATGAGTGGTTGGTTACTCATGGGACTACCAGGCGCAATTTATCTCTCTGGTTTATCTGAAGTTTGGATTGCAATTGGCTTGATCATCGGAGCTTGGCTAAACTGGTTATTGGTCGCAGGACGCCTGCGTGTACATACCGAAGTGCAGTTCAATGCGCTCACCTTACCAGACTATTTTTCCAATCGCTTTGATGACCAAAAGAAAGTCTTGCGCATTGTCTCAGCCTTGGTCATTTTGATTTTCTTTGCAATTTACTGTGCCTCAGGCATGGTGGCAGGTGCACGCTTATTTGAAAGTATGTTTGCCATTCCCTACAGCACTGCACTTTGGATCAGTGCAATTGCAACTATTAGTTATGTCTTTATTGGTGGGTTCTTAGCAGTCAGCTGGACTGATACCATCCAAGCAGGTTTAATGATTTTTGCCCTATTGCTCACGCCTATTGTAGTTCTTCTGAGTTTCTCCGACTTAAACCATATGACTACAGTCCTTGAAGCAGCACGCCCACAAGCTTTTGATGTACTTGGTAATTTAAACCTTGTTGCCATCATTTCTCTATTGGCTTGGGGCTTAGGCTATTTTGGTCAACCTCATATTTTAGTGCGCTTCATGGCTGCCGATTCTGTTAAATCTATTCCCAATGCACGTCGTATCGGTATGACTTGGATGACACTCTGCTTAGGCGGTGCCGTAACGGCGGGCTTTTTTGGGATTGCCTATTTTGCAGAACACCCTGAGCTAGCTGCTGTGGTTAATGCCAACCCTGAAACCGTGTTTATGGAGCTTACTAAAATTCTTTTCAATCCGTGGATTGCTGGAATTGTTTTAGCTGCAATTTTAGCGGCGGTCATGAGCACTTTGAGCTGCCAACTTTTAGTATGCTCAAGTACCTTGACCGAAGATTTTTATAAATCGTTCTTACGTAAAAATGCCTCACAAACCGAACTGGTTTGGATCGGTCGTTTAATGGTGCTACTGATCGCCCTGCTTGCAATTTGGATGGCAGGTAATCCTGAATCTAAAGTTTTAGGCCTGGTAGCTTATGCATGGGCAGGTTTTGGCGCTGCATTTGGTCCACTCATCATTCTGTCTTTGTTCTGGAAACGCATGACTTTAAACGGTGCACTCTCGGGTATGATTGTCGGTGCGGTTGTGGTCATTCTTTGGAAAAACCTTTTTGCAGCTACAGGCCTTTACGAGATTATTCCCGGCTTTATCTGTTCACTCATCACGATCGTTGTTATCAGTCTTTTGGGTAAAGCACCAACGCAAGACATTACAGATCGTTTTGAAGAAGCAGATCGTGTATATAAAGCATCTCAATAAACCGCTACACATAAAAAAGAGGACATCAGCTGTCCTAAAATATTAGAAGAAGAGCCTCAACTGAGGCTCTTTCTAATTTTTCAAGGTTATTTATCAAAGAAAAAATAAGTTTTAAAGCTTCTTTTCAAATCAATTCACATGAACATTTGTTGCACATCTAATCTTCTTGTGCCAAATGTCTTGCGAAGCTCACAAGTAGATGGCAATGACTTGGCTCTTAAACAAACCGAATATCGCTTCAATCATCGCCACGCTAATTTATACGCGATTCACTGAAACTACTCCATAACAGTCCACTTTTACGTCCTAACCCCAAAAAGTTTCAATATAAATCAAACTTCGAGCACTTAAGAATAAGTTTGACCAAATAAATTATCCGTCCTGCATCGGTTTATATTGTTATTTCTAGTTTGGGCCAATCCAAAATTTGATATGGGGTAAGTTGAGGGGTAAAAGCACAGATAAAAAATAAGCCCTTGTTTTTACAAGGGCTTATTTAGATATTTGGCGGAAGCGGTGAGATTCGAACTCACGGAGGACTCACACCCTCGTCGGTTTTCAAGACCGGTGCATTAAACCGCTCTGCCACGCTTCCATGGGCGACATAATATAAACATTCGATCTACTTGGCAAATACTTTTCTTTAAAAACCACACTAAGTGGCTAAAATTAAAACAAAATCATTTAGTTCTCTAAATTTTCACTGTTTTCATAACGAATCGCATTCACATACCAAAGTTTTTTGCCCGTTGGTGTCACGACTTCAACCTCATCATCAACTTGCTTGGATAGTAAAGCTCGTGCCATAGGCGAATCGATTGAAATATGCTGTGGGTGATGATCATAAATTTCATCTACCCCCACAATCCGTAAAGTTTTTTGCTCACCTGCTTCATTTTCAATATCTACCCAAGCCCCAAAATAAATCTTGCCCGCTTGCTCTTCTGAAAAATCAATAATTCGCAACTCTTCAAGCCGTTTCCCTAAGTAACGAACACGTCGATCAATCTTTCGTAACAGCTGTTTGTTGTACTGATAATCTGCGTTCTCGCTACGGTCTCCGAGGCTTGCTGCCCAGTTTACTTTCTTGGTAATTTCAGGCCGTTCTTCATGCCAAAGGTGCTTTAATTCTGCCACTAATTTGTCGTGACCAACACGTGTAATTAAGTTTGATTTCATGATGAATGTCGTCTAAATCAGCTGGTTTATTTACAACAAAGATTTATTTTATCCCTTATTTCTTCACAACAGAAGTTTATAAAATAAATTCCCTAATTAAATTAAATCGTTATGTTACATTTCTTAAAAAAATATTGCACAAAATTTGACACTTTAGAATTTGCCCGATATTATGCGCACATCTTAAATTAGCTGCTTATTTTTTAATCTATGTAGTTTTTCTACATAATTCCTTTAATCCCATGTCATTTTGAATGACGTCATGAATGCCCAACCCCTTATTGAATTTAGCAAACTTGAACTCGTTTTAAGGCATGGTTTTGCCTTTGCGTTCTGGGGCATAAATTACTTGTAGCGGAGACAACATGCACAGTAGTTCAACTTCTGGATCGAGGCTTTGCCTTAATTCATTAACTTTCTCTCTCCCGTTGAAAGCCCTTGCTTTAAGTACTCTGTTAATTCCTTTTCATAGTATTAATGCAAGTAAGACTTACCAATATGATAATGTCGTCAATCATAATAAATTGACTGTCGTTTCAGTGGAAAATCCAACGACCGTTTTTAAAGATGGTCAACATTTGCATGGTTTTGGTTATGACCTTGCACGTAACTATGCAGATAGCTTAAATGTAAAGCTAGACTTCAAAACGGTTCCTGATAATGCCACGGCACTCAAATGGGTCGCTCAAGGCAAAGCAAATTTTGCAATGACAACCGCCAGCGTTCAAACGATTGAACAAAAGCATTTGTCTACTTTTTCTGCAACTTGTGGTGATTTGAACGTTTTGCGTAAAAATGGCCTCAATACTGAGCTGAATTGGGTGTTTAAACATGCGAATGATCCACTCACCCAAACAGCCAGCGGATTCGTATGTCAAAGTAAACAATCAGGTTCAATTGGTCAATTGGCCTCTTTTTACAACCGCAATGTCGTGAAGCCTGAAAACTGGAATACGATTCAACGTGATTTGCGTCAACGTATGCCGATCTATAAGGCCAGTTTTAAAAGCACAGCGCAAAAATACGACTTAGATTGGCACTTGTTAGCGGCCATTGGTTATCAAGAATCTTATCTTAAACCGAACTCTGTTTCTCCTACAGGTGTTCGTGGTTTGATGATGTTGACCAATAGCACGGCCAAAGCAATGGGTGTGAATAACCGTACCGACCCTGCACAAAGCATTCAAGGCGGTGCTAAGTACTACGACCAGATGCTGAGCCGCTATACCGATATTCCGTTCCCTGACCGCAACTGGTATGCACTGGTTGCCTACAATATGGGGCCAGGTGCGGTGAGCCAGATTCAAAAACGCATTCAAGCGCAAGGTAAAGACCCAAATAACTGGCTCAATCTTTATGCTTATTTAGAGCATAACCAAGCCAAAAATGGTCGCTACCGACAAGCGCTTCAGTATGTGACACGTATCCGTGCCTATCTTGAGCACATTAAAACCTCGCCACAGTTGGTCAATATCTAAACTTTGCATACCCAGAATTGATCATCATCGCAAAAAAAAGCTTACCTTTTGAGGTAAGCTTTTTTTTGTTTCAGAATACTTAAGCTGTTAGCTCAAGTACTTTCTTAAATAAATCTTTTTGCTCTTGGCTTGGCTTTGCCGTTTGCAATGCCATTAATTGTGACATATCACCCTGAACTTTTATTTTTCCTGTCATGAATGCTTGCATTGCTGCTGCCATATCAAACTCAAGGAAGACTTTACGTAAAGTTTCAGCGTCCATGTTCAAGGTTGTTTTCGCATTTGAAGACAAGCCTTTTTTAATTGCGCCACCATCTAAAGATAATTCGGTATTACCCGCATTGTCAGCAACAACTAAGTTAATTGCAAGATTTGCAAGTGCAGGTGGAAGGTTTAGATTCCCCGCTTGAGCAGTTAATGTTTCTACGGTTGAAAACCAATCATCAGTTAAAAAAGCAGGCATGATGTTTCCTCAATTCTTTGTTCGTTGTGTGCTGCCTATCCAGACGGCATCATTGTGAAGCTAAATACGCTTGCAGATTGTTATAGCATGTATATCTTATATGTGCCTAAAGTTTTTTGTACGTACCGTTCATATTTTATATTTCTTATACAAAGTTTATCAAAATCATTCACATAAAAAAAACACCAATCAATGATTGGTGTTTTGCATTGGCTGAAATGACAAAATTAATCTGCCACAAAGCCAAGATTGACCATGTTAATCCGTTTGCTTTCAGGTTCATCTTCCGTTGAACAACTTTCACCCTTAAAGTCGAACTCTCGTTCACTGTCTAAGGCTTCAAAGTCAAACAACTCACGATCGGCCAATTGTGATGGGGACACATTTTGCAAGGCACCAAAAATACTGTGTAGGCGTTTTGGATGGGCCTTATCCCACTCTCGCAGCATGTCATTCAACATAGCGCGTTGCAGATTTTCCTGAGAACCACACAAGTTGCACGGAATAATTGGAAACTGACGCATTTCGGCATATTTGATGATGTCTTTTTCTTCCACATAAGCCAGTGGACGAATCAAGATATTCTTTTTATCAGAAGACAACAACTTGGGTGGCATCGCTTTCAAACTGCCACCATGGAACAAGTTTAAGAAGAACGTCGCCAAGATATCATCACGGTGATGTCCCAATGCTACTTTGGTTGCCCCTATTTCTTGTGCAAAGCCATATAGAGAACCACGGCGTAAACGTGAACATACTGCACAATAGGTCTTGCCCTCAGGCGTCAAGCGTTTGGTAATGCTATAGGTGTCTTTTTCTAAGATATAATAAGGAATATTATTTTCTTCTAAATAGCGCGGCAATACATCTTCTGGGAAACCAGGCTGCTTCTGGTCCAAATTCACCGCCACCACATCAAAATTGATCGGTGCAATGCGTTTAAACTGCAACATAATATCGAGTAAGGTGTAACTGTCCTTACCACCTGAAATGCAGACCATCACTTTATCGCCTTCTTCGATCATTTTAAAATCACGAATGGCATGACCCACCTGACGGCGTAGCTTTTTCAACAAACGATAATACGCAGAGCTAGTGGGTAGTTCTGGTTTAAAATTAAATCCCTGATCGGACTCAACTGGCGAGAACATAGACGAGTTAAACCTTAAAAAAAATACCGCGCAATTTTATCCGATTCGTCATCATCTCGCACCTAAAGAATGTAAATTCTCATGAATTGTCATTGCTGTCATATTCATGTATTAAAATCGGTTTAACTTTGAACGATTGCGTTCATTTTCTGGCTGAACTGCTTATCTTTTGGACTTTCCCACATTTTTCCACAAAAGCTGTGGATAACTTTGTGGATTCTAGCAGGCTTGACAAGGTGTTCATCCCATACTTTAAGGCTTCTATTTAAATTGATCATTTTTTGATCAATTTATTTTTTGTTTAATTTCAATACCTTATCTTAGTCAAGCAATCCTCATTAAAAATAAATTAATTATTTTTTTTGATTACTCTCTCAGCAATTGGACTTGATTTTTACAAAGTCATAGATTTTTTGAACTTAAAAATAGTTTCAGGCTGTTATTTTTTTGCTAAACTCAATTCTAGTCACTGAAAACGATTTTTTACGATTAATAATAGATAATGAAAAATAAGCTGCTTTTGACTCATTTTTATGTTTTGGGGTGTATGACGATTTCGTTCATGGCACTGAATTGTCACGCAGGTCAAACCATCTATCAACTCAAAGATTCGAACGGCACGACTTTGTTGACCAATAAACAAAGTCGTTATAGCAATTTAAAAGTTGAAAAGAAAACCTATTATCCAGACAGCAACATCCACAGCTATAGCAATTGGGGAGCATCTGAATCCTCGGTATTACCCAGTTATAGTCGCAACAAAAATGCTTTTGACCACATTATTCGCCAAGCAGCGCAAACCCATGGTGTTTCAGAAGGCTTAATCAAAGCCGTGATGCATACAGAATCAGGCTTTAATGTGAATGCCCGCTCTCCTGTTGGTGCACAAGGCCTAATGCAACTGATGCCAGCAACTGCTCGTCGCTTCAATGTCTCAAATGCATACGATCCACAACAAAACATTAACGCTGGTGCGAAATACCTTGCGTGGTTGATGAAACGCTTTAATGGTAATACCAGCCTTGCCCTTGCAGGCTATAATGCGGGCGAAGGCAATGTGCAAAAGTATGGTGGCATTCCACCGTTTCGTGAAACACAAGACTACGTGAGACGTGTCAGCAGTCGATATAGCAATTTATATTCAGGCAGCTTAAATATCAGTTCAAATAGTCCAGCAAGCAATACTCAAGTCATTGCGCAATCTGCTAACTATAATGAAGACTCAGCCCCAAGCACACAGTTGAGCGTGAGTCGCACTGCGCCTGCACGCCAAATCATTCTAGCCTCTGATGGCAGTTATACTGATGCCCCAGGTTCCTATGCCACCACAAATGCAACCGCCTCCGCCCGTATTCATATTTCTGAATAATTTTTATAGCAGTTTTATTATTTTTTCTTGAATTTTGAAGAATTTCACCTCATATTGAGATCAATGATTTTTGATTTATAAATCAGATTATTTTTTTATTATAAGAGGATTTTCTCAATGATGCGGATTGGTTTGTTCTTGCTAACCAACCTCGCGGTACTGGTTGTAGCTGGCATTATCTTGTCACTCTTCGGTGTCGGTAGTTACCATGGCGCGGGTGGCTTAAATCTAGGTAACCTTTTGGTTATCTGTTTTGTCTTTGGTATGGTTGGCTCAATGATTTCTCTATTCATGTCAAAATGGATGGCGAAGAAAACAACTGGTACAGAGTTAATTGACCCCAATGCCCCACGTAACCAAGCTGAAGCATGGTTGCTACAAGAAGTCGCTCAATTGGCGCAACGTTCTGGTATTAAAATGCCAGAAGTCGGTATTTTCCCCTCTTACCAATCGAATGCCTTTGCTACAGGTTGGAACAAGAACGATGCATTAGTTGCCGTTTCTACTGGCTTACTTGAGCGTATGAATAAAGACGAGCTTCGCGCAGTCTTGGCTCACGAAATTGGTCACGTGGCCAATGGTGACATGGTGACTTTGGCGCTCGTTCAAGGTGTCGTGAACGCCTTCGTGATGTTCTTTGCACGTGTTGCAGGTGATTTCATTGATCGTAATGTCTTTGGACGTGAAGACGGAGAAGCACCTGGTTTAGCTTATTTTGCCATTACTATTGTGCTTGATATTGTCTTTGGTGTTTTAGCTTCTGCAATCGTGATGTGGTTCTCCCGCTACCGCGAATATCGTGCAGATGAAGCAGGTGCCCGTCTTGCAGGCAAACAAGCGATGATTTCAGCCTTGTTGCGTTTACAAGCAGAATCACAACTTCCAGATGCTATGCCTAAAGAAATGAAAGCGTTTGCGATCGCGGCAGGTCAAGAACAAGGCTTTAGTTTAGCCGCTTTGTTCCAAACCCACCCGACGATTGAACAACGTGTTGCTGCTTTACAACAGCTCGATTGTCCATAAAAAACTCGTTCACTAGATTTTAAAAAGCCTCCTCTTGGAGGCTTTTTTGTGACTCTGCATCACAGATGCATCTTCATTCAATCGTCACTTCGATACAGCGTAATAAACTACCATTTGGGTCAATGATACAAAACTGGCGGATCTCATCAAAATCCTGAATATCAGTCATACGGGCAGTTTCCCACAACGCCCAATTCACTTTAGACCAATATTCATAATAGGGGTGAATCTTCGCTACGCGAATACAGGCACTATGCCATGAACTGTTTGGATCTAAATGTGGATGATGGAAAAATTCCAGTGTCATCGCACCTAAACGCAGAATCATCCACTCTGCGGATTGATAGATCAAATCAAAGCCCAAGCTTTGGTAAAATGAAGCAGTGCATACCAAATCAATCGCTGGCAAATTCGCCGTAATCTGACCTTCAAATTTCATCAGCAGCTATCCTAGGTTTAGTCCTTGTAACCAATGCCACATCACACTGCCACCCCACCATAATAAGCCAATAAAACAGACCAAGAAGATCAGGCCAAACAAATCGGGGATGTGTAGCCAAAGCCATGCAATTACTGGATTTCGCCAAAATGCGGACTGTTGCTGTTTCTTTTCCAATTTTTCATGAAGAAAGGGATGAGTCACATGATGCTCTGAATGAATTTGGTATTCTTCCCGAATATGGTCATGAACCACATCCAGTGCTTTACGACTCGGACGGATAAAAATATCAAACAATGTCCCTAATACAGGGATAAAACCAACGACGGCATCAATCATAGCCAGCTTCAACACTGGACTTAATTTCTCTTGCGGCACGCCAATTTGTTTGGCTTTATAAATGGCATAACAAGTCAAGGCAAAACCCGCGATATCCCCAGCGATGGGAACAGTACTCAGCGCTGCATCGGCACCTACACCCTGCTTGGTGAACGGAATACGCACCACCGAATCCATCATATTGGCATATTTGGCCAAATCACGCTCTAAACGAATGACATCTTGCTGGCTCATTTTTTTTTGTTCTAAGGGTTCAGGCATGTTGGTACTGACCTCCATTATTTCAACCACATTAACATCATAAAACCACTGAATTATGCTGGTTTTTATCACTTTTTTCTGTGCTAACTTTGTGCTGAAACAAGTGCTTATAGGCTTAGGACAAGCTTAAAATTTGCGATGCAATCAGCAGATATACCACCACGCCTGATGCATCACAAATTGAAGTGACCAAAGGTGCAGATGCACTGGCTGGGTCGAGTTTCATGCGGTTTAAGATAAACGGCAGACTCATACCAATCAGACACCCCATCAACACAATACCCATCATACTTAGCGCCAAAACCACGGCGACCAAAATATCCCCACGGAAATAGCCCAAAATAGAGACTGCCGTTGCCATGGTTCCACCTAAACACAGCGCAACCAGACTTTCACGTCCGAGCAAATAAAACCAGTCTTTAAAATGTACATCACCCGTTGCTAGTGCGCGTACCATTAAAGTTGCGGACTGAGACCCTGCATTTCCGCCACTTCCCACCAGTAAAGGGAGGAAAAATACCAAAACGATATGTGCTGCAATCAAGTCTTCAAAATGCGCAATTCCCAGCCCCGAGAGTAAACTGCCAAAAACCAGAAATACCAACCAAAACACCCGCTTCTGATACAGCAAGAGGATTGGAGCCGTTTTAATACTCATTTGCGGACTGGCCGCAACCGCACTACTTTTTAGAATATCTTCTGTGGTTTCTTGTTGTACCACATCCATTGCATCGTCATAAGTCACAATCCCCAATAGACGCTGCTGCTCATCGACAATTGGCAAAGCCATAAAATCATAATGGGCCAGTTTCTGTGCAATACTTTCCTGATCCTCACTGACTAAACCCGTGATGACATGGCTCGTCATAACTTGTCCAATGGATTGCTCAGGTGGAGACTGGATAATTTGCCGCAATGAAATCACACCGTGTAAATAACGCGAGGCATCAGTCACATAGATTAGATATAAAGTTTCACTTTCCGCTGCATGTTGTCGAATATGTTGAATCGCCTGTTGCATGGTCATTTCGGCATGTACCGTAATGACTTCAGTGGTCATGATGGCGCCTGCGGACTCAGCAGGATAATCCATCAACGTCTTCAGTTGGACTTGAATCTGCGCATCTAATTTAGAAAAAAGTTGAGTTTGAAGCGCGAGAGGCAAGCTTTGAAATAAATCGGTGCGATCATCCGAATGCATGTGAGCCAGTAAGCTCAGCAGCAAAGCCTGAGGCAATTGCGCTGCTAGCTGCTGCTGCTCGGTCAACGCTAAAAACTCAAAAACATAACTGGCTTGAGGTAATTGTTCCAATAGCTGAATTTGCGCATGTATAGGCAGACCCATTAAAATATCAGCCAAATCCGCAGTGCTGTACTGTTTCAGACTTTGGATAAAAGCATGATTATCGGGCTGATTTAATTGATCTTCGAAATCTTGCTGTGAAAATGACGGATTTGGCATACACCACTCAAATATTGTTCTTCTTTATTTGTCCGAGTATAGCAAAGGATCTTTAAATATCTGGAGCTTCCTGTGGCTACAGTTTAAAGATCCGCCATGCGTATTAAACTCTATACATGTTTCGGCTTGGACTTAGACTTCATCCTGCTGAGTTCGCCCATGAAACACATGACGAACCAGAACATACATTAAAGGTATAAACAACAATACCAGCACGGTTCCAAAAATCACTCCACCGAGTACACTTACTCCAATTTCCTGACGACTTGCCGCCCCTGCACCAAAGGCAAAAACCAAAGGAGTCACACCGGCCCCAAAAGCCAAAGATGTCATTAAAATCGGACGTAGACGTAGGCTGGCCCCTTCTAATGCAGCTTGAATTGCTGTTTGGCCTTTTTGCTGTGCCAATGAGGCGAATTCCACAATTAAAATCGCATTTTTGCAGGATAAACCAATCGTGGTGAGTAATGCGATCTGGAAATAAATATCATTTGGAAAGCCCGTCAGATAACTAAACAAAATATTACCACCAATCCCTAATGGAATCGCACTCATCACTGCCGTTGGGATACTCCAACTCTCATACAGTGCTGCTAAACATAAAAAAATAAAGCCGATGGAGACCAAATACAGGAGCAATGCTTGGTTATTAGACTTATTTTCTTCATAAGATAAACCACTCCAAGACAGATCAATCCCCTCATGTGCTTGTAGCATTTTCTGGACATCTTGCATGGCTTGACCCGAACTGACGTTTCTGGCGGTATCTGCTTCCATTTCTAGGGCAGTATAACCCATAAAACGATTTACCACTTCAGGACCGCCACTCCAAGATACTTGGGAAAAATTGCTAAATGGAATCATTTGGTTCAGATCATTGCGCACCGTCCAAGCCTGAAGATCTTCAGGTTTAGAACGGAACGCGGCATCAGCCTGCATAATCACCCGCTTAATCCGACCACGGTCAATGAAATCATTGATGTAAGTTCCACCCCATGCACTCGACAAGGTATTGTTAATCGCAGTTTGACTAAGCCCATTGGCTAATGCCTGCTGTTGGTTAATATCAACCTTGAGTTCAGCTTTATCGGGGTTAGAACGTTTATCTAAATTGCTAAAACTAGAGTACTGCTTGGATGCTTCCTGCAAAGCCTTGAACTGTGCTTCTAAATAAGCACGACCTTCACCATTAATGTCTCGGATCCAGAACTCCATACCATCGGTTTGCCCCAAACCATTCACCGATGACGGCAAATTAATATTAATTTGTGCATTTCGATGTGCATTAAAATGAGCAATTGCACGCTCTCGAATCGCTTGCGCTGAGTTGTCCTTCCCCTTACGCTCATCCCAATGTTTGAGTGCAATAAAGCCTTGACCCAAGTTTTGTCCTGTCCCCGAGAAGTTACGCCCATAACGGATCATTACCAAATTGATATTGGCCTGTTCTTGGTCTAAGAAATATTGGCGAATCTCTTCTCCAACGACACGACTTTGACTCAGTGGTGCACCATCAGCCAATTTAAATTGCACACTTAAAATACCTTGATCTTCACTTGGAATAAAACTGGTCGGCAAAGCCCGGTAAAACAACGCAAACACGGTAATGAGTGCCACAAAGATGAGTAACATGATTTTACTGTGTTGAATCGTCTGAGTACTTAATCGTAAATAATGCTGTTTTAACTGATCTAGCTTTAAGTTGAACCACGTTGCCCAACGGGCAGATTTATCATTCGGTTTTAAAATGAGAGCACATAAGGCAGGAGTAAGCACCAATGCCACCAATAAAGACAGTGCCATGGCCGCCACTAAAGTGATGGAAAACTGACGATAAATCACTCCCGTTGAACCACCAAAAAATGCCATGGGAATAAATACAGCAGTTAACACCAAAGTAATCCCGATCAATGCTCCGCTGATTTCCTGCATAGATGTAATAGAGGCCTGCTCTGCACTCATATTCTGTTCATGCATCAACCGTTCAACGTTTTCCACTACCACAATCGCATCATCCACCAAAAGACCAATCGCTAAGACCAATGCAAATAGTGTTAAGGTATTAATACTCATCCCAAGTACGTATAAAATAGCAAGTGTGCCTAAAATCACGACAGGTACTGTAATGGTCGGAATCAGTGTTGCACGCCAGTTTTGTAAAAATACAAACATGACCACAATCACCAGAAGCACCGCTTCAAATAGTGTTTTGACGACTTCCTTAATCGACTCTTGCACAAAAGGTGTGTTATCACGCGGATAAACAATTTGATAACCTTCAGGCAGTTTAGAAGACAAGCGGGCAACTTCTTGTTTAATCAATGCAGACGTTGCTAAGGCATTGGCACCTGAGGACAGAGAAATCCCAATCCCAGCTGAAGGAAACCCATTAATGGTATTAAACGACTGGTAATTTTCCGCGCCCAGTTCAATCCGAGCCACGTCTTTTAAATAGATAAAACCGCCATCACGGTTCGATTTCACAATAATGTTTTCAAATTCTTCAACAGTTTTTAACCGTGTGCCAGATGTCACTTTAGCATTCAAATATTGATCTGACAGGGTTGGCAAATCGCCGATTGCCCCTGCCGCAACTTGGGTATTTTGCGCTTCAACCGCTGCACGAATATCACTGGGCATCAGTCCATATTGGCGTAGTTTATGTGGATTGAGCCATATACGCATAGCATACTGAGAACCAAAAACATCAACCTCTCCAACGCCATCAATACGGGCTAAGTCTTGCTCTAAGTGGGTCATCATATAATCTGACAACTCAATATTATTGCTTTTTCCTGTTTGGTCATATAGACCAATCACCATATGCGTATCGCCCAAAGACTTATAAACATTGACGCCTTGACGTTGTACATCTTCAGGTAAACGGTTAATCACACCATTGACCGCATTTTGTACTTGAACCTGAGCAGTTTCAGGATCGGTACCATTTTCAAAGCTAATGCTGATTCGACTACGACCATTTGAATCGCTACTGGAGCTAAAATAAAGTAAATGATCAATCCCTTTTATTTGTTGTTCTAAGACCTGAGTGACACTTTCTTCTACAGTCTCAGCCGATGCCCCTGTGTATGTTGCACCTACCGTAATTCTAGGCGGCGCAATATCTGGATAACGTTCCACAGGCAACTGAAAGGTGGCAAACAAACCAAATGCCATGACAATAATTGCGAGTACACCTGCAAAGATTGGCCGATGAATAAAAAACTTAGAGAGCATGGAATGGTGTTACTCTAGGGTTAGGGTCTGAATCTAAAAACTTCATGTAACTACATGCATGATCTTCCATGACGAATCATTAAAAAACAAGACCTAACAACATGAAAGAGAACATTAAAGCGAAATATGAAGAAACTATGAAGAAATATTTTTGACCATTTGATGACAACCACTAATTTTCTGTAGTTAGACATGAATTTGACATGTTTAATCTAAATACTAGCGGCACAACACTAACTAAACTTTGAGGGCAAAAGGCTAAAAATGCGCTATCGCTTACAAGGCCTCTAGGCTTAGCTGACAATCAGCAGGATAATAAAAACGGTACAGTCGTAGCTACAATACCCCATCAATAATGAATACATTCAGGCTGTATAACTGATTATCGGGCATCGAGAGCAAAAAATAGGTACGACCTAACCAGACTTAAATCGAATCCAACATACAACAAGCAACTCCATCCGATTTTATGGTCATGTGCATGCCATAAGGCTAATAGCCCATCTTTATATCCTTCTCGCTGAAAACGATTCCCCCCTTTTAGACTGGTGTGCAATCTCGGTTATAAATAAGAGAAAGATACACTGGCAACGTTTTAAACATTTATTAAAGCAAGTTTAGATTGTATTTTCACTAATTACACAGCTCTCGGTCATAAAGCAATTCACAGCTTTTAGAAGCAAAGAAGCTCGTTATTTACATTCCCGAAGCAATCAGATTACGTTTTCTGCTCAGCGCGCCTTGCTTCGTTTTTCAATGGTATTCGGTAAAAAATAAAAATATGAGTATATGGTTCTGCCCTCTTTATCTAGCTTTATCTAAAAGCACAACGGCATTCATCACATCTTTAAGCGACTTTTAATATAACTTGGGTATTGTGTTTAAAATTTTAAAATAATGGCAGCTATGACTCTATATTCCCCATTTAAAGGTAGCTCTGGCGTTAAACGCATTTTAAATGCAACGCAATATTCTCTTTCTGGTTTCAAAGCCGCTTTTGCCCATGAAGCTGCTTTTCGTCAAGTTCTTTGGATTAATCTTATTCTTATTCCTGTAAGCTTTTTATGTGATGTGAGCCGTTTTGAACAAGCTTTAATGGTTGCAGTCTGTTTACTGGCGCTCATTGTTGAACTATTCAACTCGGCAATTGAAGCCGTGGTGGATCGAATCTCTCTTGAACGTCATGCACTTTCAAAAAATGCCAAAGATATGGGCAGTGCTGCACAATTCGTTTCTTTGAGTATGATCTTTATTGTATGGCTATTTATATTAATCCCTTAAGATTTCAAATCTGATCGCTCAGTTGATATCTAATCACAATTAAAATCACCAACCATAAAAAAACCCTGCTTTCGCAGGGTTTTTTTGAATCAAGTCAAAACTTAGTGAGCTGAGAATTGGTTCATTGTGTTTTTAGCATCATCGTGCGCTTTAAGAGCGTTGTCACCAGAGAAGATTTCTTTGTGATCATCACCGATGTCAGAACCAGCCATTGCTTGGTGTTTAACACAAGCGATACCACCACGGATTTCTTTACGTTGTACGCCAGCAACATAAGCCAACATACCTTCAGAACCGAAGTAACCTTGTGCAAGCTCATGAGTAGAAAGAGCAGCAGTGTGGTAAGTAGGAAGTGTGATCAAGTGATGGAACACACCCGCTTCACGAGAAGCATCAGCTTGGAATGTACGTACTTTCTCATCAGCATCAGCAGCTAATTCAGTTGCATCGTACTCAGCGCTCATTAATTTAGCACGGTCGTAAGCAGAAACGTCTTTACCTTCAGCAACCCAACGGTCGTAAGCTTGTTGACGGAAGTTTAAAGTCCAGTTGAATGATGGGCTGTTGTTGTAAACAAGCTTAGCATTTGGAACTGTTTCACGTACACGGTTAACCATGTGAGCGATTTCTTCAACGTTTGGAGTTGCAGTTTCGATCCAAAGAAGATCCGCACCATTTTGAAGGCTAGATACACAGTCAAGTACAACACGGTCAATTTGAGTGTCAGCACGGAACTGGTATAAACCAGAAGCTAAACGCTTAGGACGGTGTAATTTACCATCACGTTTGATCAAGATTTCATCTTCTTGAGCATCAGCGATGTCAATTTCAGTTGTGTCTAAGTAGCTGATGTATTGAGAAGCAATGTCACCTGGCTCTTTAACCACTGGGATTTTTTGAGTCAAGTCAGCGCCTTCAGAGTCAGTACGCGCAACGATGATACCGTCATCAAGACCCATTTCTAAGAATGCATAACGTAATGCATGGATTTTAGCGATGAAGTCTTCGTGTGGAACTGTTACTTTACCAGCTTGGTGACCACATTGTTTCGCGTCAGATACTTGGTTTTCGATTTGAAGTGCACAAGCACCAGCTTCGATCATTTTACGAGCAAGTAAGTAAGTTGCTTCTTCGTTACCGAAACCAGCGTCGATGTCCGCAATAATTGGCACAACGTGAGTTTGGAAACCGTCGATTTGAGCAGTGATTTCAGCAGCTTTAGCAGTATCACCCGCTTCGTTTGCTTTTTTAAGCGCACGGAATAAATCGTTAAGTTCTTTCGCATCAGCTTGACGTAAGAAAGTGTAGATTTCTTCGATCAAAGCAGGTACTGAAGTTTTTTCGTGCATAGATTGGTCAGGAAGTGGACCAAATTCTGAACGAAGTGCAGCAACCATCCAACCAGAAAGGTAGATATAACGACGTTCAGTTGTACCGAAGTATTTTTTGTTCGCAATCATTTTTTGTTGTGCGATGAAACCGTGCCAGCAACCCAAAGATTGAGTGTATTTGCTAGAATCAGCATCATAAGCAGCCATATCACGACGCATAATCGCAGCTGTGTATTTAGCAATGTCTAAACCAGTTTTAAAACGGTTTTGTAATTGCATACGCGCAGCATCTTCAGGACTGATGTCTGCCCAAGTGCTACCGAATTTTGCTTTTAATTCGCGGATTGCATCAATCGCTGTTTGGTATGTAGTCATGATATTTCCTGTAATAATATTAGGATTTTCTTCAACGAATGGCTAAAATCAGACCCTCGAGCTTTTGCTTAGATTTAGAGCACTTCGTTGCGATGAATACAGATTAGATTGGCAGAAAAAATTAATCCAATATTCTGCATTAATTTTCGGTATTTATTTAAAAAATGGGTAGATAAAAGTCGAATTATATTTTACTAATTTCAATTCAAGTATATGTTATTTATGATTTTATATAAAATATAAAATGCTTTAAATTTAAACATTAAGTTCAATATTTCTTCATTAGACTTAAGTCTCGGCAGTTCAAAAAAACAGTTTAAACTAGAAATCAATGTTTCATTTAGCTCAAATGACAAAAACCATTTGCTTGGGTTAAAGTATATTTTTCACACGTTTATTCCACTAATAATAGTAATTTCAAACCAATTTTTTTGCCTAAATTACCATCAACCATCGTGCCTTTCCAATCTAAATATTGACCCAAATTCCAATAGATTTTCAGATTAAAAACATTCTATTTAGCGCACCTTTTAAGAAGAATTCCGAATACACTTTGATGCTTTTTTTTTCATCAGTTTCTCACACAAGCCCGATGGCTTATGGCATAATGCAAACAATTTCATGATTTTATTCTCGGTATTTTTTTTATGAATCTGGAGCGGGTTGATCTAAACCTATTAATTTACTTGGACGTACTCTTACGTGAAAAAAATGTAACCCGAGCTGCTGAACAATTGGGTGTCACCCAACCAGCTATGAGTAATATCCTACGTCGCCTTCGTAACTTATTTAACGACCCTCTCCTGATTCGCTCTTCCGAAGGGATGACTCCCACAGAACGTGCTTTAGAATTACAACCGCGCATTCGCGACGCACTTTCCGATCTTTCCATGATTTTGGAACCTCGTACCGAGTTCCGTCCTTATACCTCAAATCGCGTATTCCGTATTATGACTTCGGACTATGCTGAAGCAACTTTGGTTCCTCGTCTCGTGAAAGCGCTTCGCTCTGAAGCACCCAACGTCGTTTTAGACTTTTTAACCCCAAGTGACGTGTCCTATCGCGACATGGAACAAGGGAAAGTCGATTTAGCCATCAACCGCTTCAATGAAATTCCACAAAGCTTCCACCAAGTTCTTGTTTGGCGTGACAGTTTCTCTTGCCTACTTAACAGTAAACACCCTGCCGCTGGCAATTTGAACTTAAAAAGCTATTTAGATGCTCAACACATTTGGGTCTCTAAAACTGGTATGGGCGTTGGTTTCGGCGTCAACCCTGAAAAACAAGCTGGACTCGGCTGGATTGACCAAGCTTTGGAACGGATTGGGCAAAAGCGTAAAATTTCGGTCTTTACTCGCCACTACCAAATGCCTGCTCTACTGGCATCTAATGTCGACTTAGTTGCAACCTTACCAACACGTATTGCACGCTTACAAGCCAAGAGCCAAAGCCTACTCATCAAAGACCCTCCGTTTTACATTCCAGAGTTTGAGCTCAAGATGGCATGGTGTCCTCTACTCCATCATCATCCTGCGCACCGTTGGCTCAGACAACTCATTTTATATGTGGCACGTCAAATGATTGAGGAAGAAAATCGTGAGTTTCTGGGCAATAACTCACAATTCTCACATTATTAAGCATTCAAGTTCTAAATAATTCATTTTCATACCAATACTCAGGTATGATAGAAGGCAGTAATTTATTACTGCCTTCATTTTTTGTGTTAAAAATATTCATAATAACGATGAATCACAGGTGGATTCCGTGAGCCTTTTTCAAAACATAGTTATCATTCTAGTCCTAATTGCTGGGGCGGGTTTCTTGTCTCTGACAGAAATAGCACTAGCAGGAGCACGTAAAGTCAAGCTAAAAATCTTGGCTGAGTCTGGCGATGATCGAGCACAGAAAGTTTTGAATTTACAAGAAAATTCTGCCGACTTCTTTGCTGCTTCGCAGATTGGCTTAAATGCAGTGGCGATCTTGGGCGGTATTTTAGGTGAGGGGGCTTTTCGTCCTTATTTCATGACCTTTGTTTCTCGTTTTTATACAGGACCATGGGCGGAAACCATTAGCTTTGCATTGTCATTTACCTTAGTCACCTCCCTGTTCATTTTGTTTGCAGACCTCATGCCAAAACGTTTGGCTATGATTGCACCTGAGAAAATTTCGATTGCGGTGATTAATCCCATTCAGGTTTTTATTAAGGTCTGCAAACCTTTGGCTTGGATTATTAACGCAGTGGCCAATTTGCTGTTCCGCCTGTTTAAGGTCAACACGACACGGGATGATAACATTACCTTTGATGATATTTCTGCGGTGATGGATGCTGGTGCGCAAGCGGGAGTCCTACAAAAGCAAGAACACCATTTCATTGAAAACGTATTTGAGCTAGAAGAACGAAATGTTCCATCTAGTATGACCACTCGTGAAAATGTCATTTACTTTACGTTGAATGAACCTGAAGAAAGTATTCGCCAAAAATTAGCTCAATATCCTTATTCTAAATTTCTTGTTTGCAGCGAAAATATTGACGATGTGATTGGCTATGTCGATGCCAAAGACATTCTAGTCCGTATTCTAAATAATCAATCTTTACTGCAACTCAACGAAAGTACCATTCGTAATGTACTCACCATTCCAGACACATTAACCTTATCTGAGTTATTAGACCGTTTCCGCTCCACCAAAGAAAAATTTGCAGTCGTGATTAACGAATACGCTTTGGTTGTAGGTGTGATTACCCTCTCAGACATTATGATTACCGTTATGGGTGACTGGGTTACACCGATTGAGGCTGAGCAACAAATTATTAAACGCGATAATAATTCATGGTTGATTGATGGCAGTACACCCATTGAAGACATTAAGCACGCACTTGAAATTGATGAAATGCCAGATGAAGAGAATTATGAAACGCTTGCAGGTTTTATGATGTACCGTCTGCGAAAAATTCCACGTCCTGCCGACACTGTTGAATATGCAGGCTTTAAGTTTGAAGTCGTGGATGTCGATCATTTTAAAATTGACCAACTCTTAGTCACACGCTTACTTGAAGAAATCAAAACATCTGAAAGTAAAAGTGATGAAGAATAAGCTACTCTTCTTTTAATAAAAAACCTTGCCTCCAGTGCAAGGTTTTTTTTTGAAATACTCAAAGCATCTTTTGAGTTATACAAATTAAGTATCTCTACCATACTTTATAGATATATATTATTTTTTAGAAAAATAGAATGGAAAACCACATTTGTTTAAGAGCATTTAAAAATTCTGTTGAATTGCATACTATCGCTATCACTTGATTAATAAACAGACTTAACACGTTCAAAGGATTGATTCATGCTGACCATATTAGGTTTAGGCATGATTATGTGCTTCATGTACTTAATCATGTCTAAACGTCTGAGCGCCCTCGTTGCCCTAACTCTAATCCCTATCATTTTCGCTTTACTTACTTATGTTTTAAGTCTCTTTGTTGATAATTTAGCTGGATTTAATATTGCCGAACTTGGCGATATGATGATGGAAGGCATTAAAAAACTTGCACCGACTGGTGTGATGTTACTTTTCGCTATCCTGTATTTTGCCATCATGATCGACACAGGGCTTTTCGATCCTTCAGTAAAATGGATTCTAAAGCAGGTTAAAGGCGATCCTTTAAAAGTGACCCTCGGTACCATTACCCTAACTTTAATTGTGTCTTTAGATGGTGATGGTTCAACCACTTACATGATCTGTGTCGCTGCAATGCTACCACTGTATAAGCGTATTGGTATGAGCCCTTTAATCATGGCTTGTTTAATGATGCTTGCGAGCGGCATCATGAACTTAACGCCATGGGGTGGACCAACAGCGCGGGCAGCAACCGCATTACACGTCGATCCAAATGATGTCTTTGTTCCTATGATTTTGCCAATGCTCGTTGCTATTGGATGGCTATACTTCCTCGGCTTTATGTATGGTCGTATGG
Organism: Acinetobacter halobius; assembly: GCF_044130335.1. NCBI lineage: Bacteria > Pseudomonadati > Pseudomonadota > Gammaproteobacteria > Moraxellales > Moraxellaceae > Acinetobacter > Acinetobacter halobius. The sequence continues at coordinate 72,350 of NZ_JBIQOD010000004.1, read as the reverse complement.
AACGTAAGCGTATTGGTATTGTGGAATTAGACATTAGCCATGGTGACAGTATTCAAATTTCACAAGAACCTGAAGCCAACCGCGCGCACTTAAGATGGTTCAATGCACTATTGACCTTAGTACTTATGGTCTGCCTAGTGATGGGGCTATTGCCTGCAGCAATTCTATTCATGGTTGCACTGTGTATTGCATTAGTGGTGAACTATCCTGATCTGGATATGCAAAAGCGTTTGGTGGGTAACCACTCTGCCAGTGCCTTAGCTGTAGTCGGGATTATCTTTGCAGCAGGTATTTTTACCGGCATTCTATCTGGTACAGGTATGGTTGAAGCCATGTCTCAAGAACTGGTTGCAATTATTCCTGAAAGTATGGGACCGTATTTAGCGCCAATCACAGCTGTGATTAGTATGCCACTGACTTTCTTTATGTCGAATGATGCCTTCTATTTTGGTGTACTGCCTGTGCTCTCTGAAGCCGCTGGACACTATGGTATCAGTCCTGTGGAAATGGCGCGGGCTTCGATTGTTGGTCAACCCGTACACTTACTTTCACCTTTGGTGCCATCGACTTATTTACTCTGTGGATTAGCCGGTATTAACTTTGGTGAACACCAAGAATTTACCATCAAATGGGCAATCATTACGTGTTTAGTGATGCTCGTCACTGCAGTGATCTTTGGTATTTTCCCACTCTATTCAACTCTCGGCTAAATAAACAGCATGCAATGATTCAAAGCACACCATTTTGAATCATCTTCACACATAAATACCCGATGGATCACATCGGGTATTTTTTCATTTATAATACGTTGAAATAACTATACAAATAGAGTCAAACTCATGTCTTTTTCATTGCCTGCTGTGCTGGCATGTACCTTTTTTTATTCTGCACTGTATTTAATTTATTACTATTTTTTCCAGTACAGTCACACCTTACTGATTGTTGCTGCTGTTGTTTTACTGATTTTGGCATGGCGTATCACACCTTATGCTTATGAACGTGGACAACGAAGCTTTAACGATACTCTATCTTTTGGACAATATTTTTGGAATCCACTCATCACATGGTGGCGACTTTTTATTTGGCCTATCAGCCTACTATTGGCGTGGATTTTCAACTCCTAAATACTAGTCGATAAAAAAGCACCCGAAGGTGCTTTTAATCCTGCGATCTTAACGACCATATAATTCAAGTAATTGATCTAAAGTCGCTTGATAATGAATGGTAATATCTTCAGCTAAGATTTTATAGGCACTGTCAAACTGAACCATTGGCCAGCCTTCTTTCCAAAATGGGAAGATGTTGTGTAAATCATGGGTCACGGTTGCATCTTCACGTACAATCGCCTGCGCAACTTGTGACAAGACTTGTGCTGTTTCCGCGCCATCAATTGCCATGTAGTCGATACCACGCACTTTTAAAATGCGAATACGGTCTTTCTTGTAGCGAATTTTTTTGGCTTGGGCATCATTAAGACCCAATGCCAAAGCCACAGCCTCAACAAACTTACTTTCAAAAGATTGGTTCAAAGCCACAATCGCAAGTTTATGTGCTTCTTGACGACCAGCTTTCCCCCCTTTACGGATCTCTTCTTTTGCCTCTGTATCAAGCACATCGTCTTTCATAGACTGCAAAATGTCTAAAATTTCGATATCACTTAAAGATTCAGGAGATTGATCAGTCATGAACTGCCCTTAGACAAAAAAATTGAATCGTCTATTTTCGCATAATTTGGCATGAAAAAATTAAATTCTTCATCATTTCATACTGAATATTCTGATTATCGTATTTTTTTGCACGATAACGACGCAAATCCTCTATAGTAAAGGCTATTTTTTCATACGCTCTTTTTTTGACGATGCAATCTAAACAAGTCCAACTGTTACTGCAACAATTAGAGACCCTTTACCCTGCTGCATTTAAGCGCAATTTTTTATTGTATAGCCAAATCAAAACACGTGGTATTTTGGATGACTGGCGAGAACTCGTTCCTTGGGTCTTGGCGGTGATGATTTTTATTCCGATCAGCCTTATTTTACAAAATTTTTTCTCAAATCATCTGGAAAAGTTGGATGCATTTCAAAGTCAGAGCTATGCCATTATTAGTATTTTATTGGTACTAATGTGGGTGCTACCCTTTGTCATTAAACAAATTAAACACTCATCGCACTCGCTCTATCAACTGCAACGCCATGCGCCCTTCAAACTTGCTGCAGTGATTCTTTTAAATGGACTAAATCTAATGTTCCTTGAAAGCAGTTTACTGATGTGGATCTTGTTTTATTTTGGCGTTAACTTTGGTTTTGTCCGCTTCTATAAAGAGAATTTATTTCGTGACCATAGCCAGTCGCTTGAGCATTATCAACTACAACAACTTAGACGCATCTGCTTTTGGGCCTACAAGCAAACGGTCAAATCGCGCCTTAAATTACGTCTAATTTCGAGTCAATCTAGCCATTACCAAGCCAGAAAAATACAATTGGGACATGAAGCAGATTTATATGTAAAACTTCTCAAGTATGAACAGGCTTATTGCAAACAGATCAAATATCTCGATCTGGATAGTTATATTGATGAAAAATTATAAAAAAACCGAGCAATGATGCTCGGTTTTTTATGGACAGCATTTATGCCGTTTGCTTTAAACTGCTGACGGGCAATAAGCTTGGATCCAGTATCACTTGATATAATCGTGTTTCATCTACGCTGTATTCTTTTTGCTTAATGGTATCAACAAATATCCAATCTGCCTGTACTTGCTCAGCAGTAAAACTGACTTTCAAATAGCCACGCTGATTTAAATTGCAATAATTCAGCTCATCAATCAAGGTTGTAAAAGCAAACTCAAACTCTTTGAGTTGTTGCATCGGAATAGACAAATACTTTTCCATACCGGGCGAGGAAACTGAGCTTGTCGCCAACTCCACGCCTACAAACTGCCCTGTTAAATCATGTAAGTCCGATGCCCATGCATTATGTGTATCACCAGCCAAGACCACAACTTTTTTATTCAAATACTGCAGTGTGCCGTACAGCGTCTCGCGTTCAACTGCATAACCATCCCACGCATCTAAATTGTAAGGAACCACAGTCTTAATACGAGACAACTGCTCTACCGTTAAAGAAGGGTCATTATTTAAGTAACGCAGTTTTATTTCGACCAATTCTTTAATCAGTTGATTCACCTGCACCAAAACTTCTGGAGTTACCGCGCCACTACTGATTGCACTGAGTACTTGTAACATTTCGGCTGGAACGAGCATTTTGCTCATCAACACCTGCTGACCCAAAACTTGCCATGTGGCTTTTGAGCTCGCAAGTTGCTGTGTTAACCATGCGCGTTGATTCAACCCGAGTAACGTTCGATTTGGGTCTTGCATATCTGTAGTAAAGCGTACAGCATCCAAACCCGATGCGGTTAAATAGTCCGCATAATCTAACTGTTTACTTCGCGCCAAGATGCGCGTATCCAACATATTCAACTGCACCAAATTACCAAAGTTAAACTGGCGATAAATATTTAAATGATCTTTTTCAGAAAGCGGACGGATTGGCATCCATTCAAAATACGCAGCCAGCGCGGCAAATTTACGTTCTGCAAAATCACCTTCTGTGTCTGACTGATGGTTCTCAGCACCATCTTTCCATGTATCATTGGCTAACTCATGGTCATCCCATACCACAATAAACGGATGGCGTTGATGTGCAGCTTGTAAGTCTAGATCTAAGCGATATAAGGCATAACGTTTACGATAGTCATCTAAGTGAATAATTTCTAAGTTGTTATCATCCGCCAGCGCACGTCCCATCGCTACTGCTTCTTCTGTTGCGTAGCCCCCCATACCATACTCATAGATGTAATCTCCCAAATGAATGACAACATCCACATCCTGTTTTGACATTTCTTTATAAATATGGAAATAACCCGCTGGATAGTTTGAACATGAACAAACTGCAAATTGAACGGCTTGCACCTCATCTGCTAAAGTCTTGGTTTGTCCGATCATCGAATAATTTGAAGCATATTTAAAACGATAGAAATAACTTTGCCCTGCAACTAAGCCAGTGGCATCGACTTTCACGGTAAAATCCTGCGTGGCAGTGGTCAGTACCTTCCCAGTTGCTACAATTTGTTTAAAGTCCGTGTCCTTTGCTACTTCCCACTGTACTTCTAAACGTGCACTAGTATCGCTAGGCGTCAAACGAGTCCAAATGATGACCTGCGTTTGCAAGGGGTCTCCACTTGCCACCCCATGTAAAAACTGTGCTTGAGTTGTCGGCTGTGTGTCGGAGTCTGAACCATCTCCTCCACATGCAGTCAGTGAAATCGGTAAAGATAACGCTCCAAATCCAGCCAAAGTTTTTTGAATCAGTTCTCGGCGGTTCATTTTTTTTGTCATGTGGATAGCCTAAAGACGATATGGACTTGAAATTTATGCGAAAAAGATGACATGTATATCTCAAGTCGATGACATTTTTATGAAGCCTGAACGAGTGCAGTACAGATGATTGTGCTAGTTTTTAAACATAAACTGCTGAATTGATTGAAAAGAAAGCAAATAAGCACAAATAGACTTGCCAATATTTATTTCCTCCTCTATTATTGCGCTCATGCCCGAGTGGTGAAATCGGTAGACACAGGGGATTTAAAATCCCCCGCCCACAAAGCGTGCCAGTTCGAGTCTGGCCTCGGGCACCATTCTTAAAACAATTAAGATGGTGCAATAAAAGAACCCAGCATAATGCTGGTTTTTTTATACCTATAATTTATAAATCAAAATCACTAAACCACAACAATATGAAAAAAATTCTAAGCTTTATTACTTTAATCCTGAGCCTTTCAAACATCACTCACGCAGAAACAAAGACTTCAGAGATAAATACTGAAAAATTTTATGATCTGTTCGCAGGGACCATCATTGAAAAAGACCAACAGCTTTACTTACATGCGTGTAAATCTGTAGATGCAGAGTTTAAATTAAGTTTTAACCATACACGTGATGAACAACACATACGCACACTCATAAAAACTTATCCAAAGTTTTGGCTGAATCTCAGTGCAAATGCTGAAATGATTAAAGATCAATATGTGATGACGGTTGATGCAATTGAAAATGAACACCTAAATCAAAGCTGTCATCTAAGTGACCTTTTAGATGAACTTTAAACCTTTCGTTCATCCAGTCTATCTCACGAACATAAAAATAGAGAGTGATTCACCACTCTCTATTGACCACCAACTCTTCCATTTCAATATCCATATAACCTGCACCTTGCACCACCATCATCATGGCTTCTGCAATAAAGTCTGCAGCAGTATCATCCAAAGATGAATCCAGATCTTCAAAATGGGGCTTCATTTCATTTATTTCAGCGACAGTTGCATTGGCATATTGATAAATATCATCTTCAGACTTTGCTTTTACAATTTTTTTAGCAAAAGACTCAACATGCTGCTTCACTTCGGCAACAAGAATATCTGGATAGTATTCATCATCAAACATAGGGAGAAGTAAATCTGCAAACATACAGGCACTCAAAACGAGAAACTTAAAAAACGAGTCTGTATAACATAAACCTTACAAATCGACAAATAAAAAAGCAGAACCCCACGATCCTGCTTGTTTAAATAAATGCTTCAGGTCAACTGCGCTAATAGCTCAAGCTATCATTACTGCATTTTCCGCTAAGCTAAGTTCATTGCATTCCAAACTTTAATCGCATCGCTCATCGCTTTCACATCATGGGCACGTACCATAGACGCACCTTGTTGAATACTCATTAAATGTCCTGCTACAGAACCCACAGCTCGTTGCCTTGCATCAGCCCCACCTAAAGCTTCACCTATAAAGCGTTTTCGTGACAATGCGGACAAAATAGGATAACCCAGTTGGTTCAGTTGATGAAATTCTTTTAAAAGTTTAAGGTTCTGCTTTGCGTTTTTAGCAAAGCCAAAACCGGGATCAATCATAATATTTTCTGGCCGCACCCCTGCTTTTAAGGCATCATCCACACGCAGGGAAAGCTCTGTTATTACATCTTGAGTAACATTATCATAGTGATCTAAGCCATTCATGGTGGTCGGCTCACCACGCATATGCATAATAATTACAGGAATATTCAGTTCAGCAGCAGTCTCTAATGCCTTCGGGCGTGTCAAAGCTCGGACATCGTTCCAAATGTGCGCACCAGCGGCAACAGCAGCTCGAATCACCTCAGGTTGAGAAGTATCAATCGAAATAACCACATCAAGTTCAGCCAAGGCTTCCACCACCGGAACAACACGACGAATTTCTTCCTCGACCTCAACCACAGATGCACCTGGACGTGTGGACTCGCCCCCTACATCAATCACCGTTGCTCCATCTGCAATCATTTGCTTCGCATGTGCAATCGCCTGCAATTTACCATTATGTTGTCCACCATCACTAAACGAATCTGGCGTCACATTCAGAATACCCATCACCTGCGGTACCGACAAATCGAGTGATAGCTCACCACAATGTAGGATTTTCTTTGGTAAAGCCATCAATTGCATCTAATTTACTCCAGTTCAACTGGGATTATCTTAACGCGTGTAGCAGAGCTGTGTGCTTATTTTTCTTTAAAACATCAAAAATATGCACAATAAAAAACCACCCGAAGGTGGTCCTTTATTTCAAGAGTTAAATCTTAAGTTGCTGATGGCAACGGTGGTGGTGTGCTTGGACCATCTGTTGGTGTTACATCAATCACAGGATTTTCTGCAACATACACTTTCGGTGGTTGTGGCTCACGGCCTTCCATAATGTCACGAATTTGCTCGCGATCAATCGTTTCCCATTCCATCAAGGCTTTCACCATCGCATGCGCGATATCTTTGTTATTTTCCAAGATGTCACGTGCAACACGGTATTGCTCATCAATGATACGGCGGACTTCAGCATCAACCTGCTGTTGAGTTGCTTCAGAAATGGTACGGCTACCAATACTACCCATGAATGATTGCTGAGAATCATCTTCATACACCATTACACCAAGTTTGTCAGACATACCGTACTTAGTGACCATCGCACGTGCCATTTTAGTTGCACGTTCAAAGTCGTTTGAAGCACCTGTCGACATTTGGTTGATAAAGATTTCTTCGGCAATACGACCACCAAATAAAATTGAAAGTTCATTCAACATTTTGTCTTTATAGTGGCTGGTTTGATCATGTTCAGGCAACTGCCATGTTACACCCAACGCCCAACCACGTGGCATAATGGTCACTTTATGCACAGGATCTGTGCCCGGTAGAATTTCAGCTACAATCGCATGACCCGCTTCATGGTACGCTGTTGCACGACGTTCTTCTTCACGAATCACCATCGACTTACGTTCAGGACCCATATACAACTTGTCTTTTGCATCTTCAAAATCATGCATATCGACAGTGTTCTTGTTACGACGTGCAGCAAAAAGTGCAGCTTCGTTCACAAGGTTTGCCAATTGCGCACCTGAGAAGCCCGGTGTACCACGTGCCAGTACTTGTACATCGACACCAGTCACTGAAGGCAATTTCTTCATGTGAACATTTAAGATTTGCTCACGACCCTTAATGTCTGGTAGACCGACCATAACTTGACGGTCAAAACGACCTGGACGAAGTAGAGCTTTATCTAGTACGTCTGCACGGTTTGTTGCAGCAATGACGATAATCCCTTCATTGCCTTCAAAGCCATCCATTTCAACCAACATTTGGTTCAAGGTTTGCTCACGCTCATCGTGACCACCACCTGTACCTGAACCACGGTGACGACCCACAGCATCAATCTCATCAATAAAGATGATACAAGGCGCATGGCGCTTCGCTTGTTCAAACATGTCACGAACACGAGACGCACCCACACCCACGAACATTTCAACAAAGTCAGAACCTGAAATACTAAAGAATGGCACTTTCGCTTCGCCTGCAATTGCTTTTGCAAGTAAAGTTTTACCTGTACCCGGTGGACCCACCATCAATACGCCCTTAGGAATTGTTGCACCTAAACGTTTAAATTTTGATGGATCTTTTAAGAAATCAACAATTTCAACAACTTCTTGTTTTGCTTCGTCACAACCAGCCACATCGGTAAATGTGACTTTAATTTGGTCTTCTGCCAACATTTTAGCTTTCGACTTACCAAAACTCATTGGACCGTTTTTACCACCAGCTCCGCCACCCATGTTGCGCATAAAGAACATGAATAACAAAATGATTAAAAGTACTGGGAAGCTTGCGATCAAAAGTTGCATCAATAAACCTTGGCGTTGTGGTGCTGTACCTTCAACGACAACGTTGTTTTTAATCAGATTAGGCATAAGCTCTGGGTCTTGAACCGCAGGACGAATACTTTCAAACTCTGAACCATTTGATTTTTGGCCATGAATTCGTTCGCCATCAATTGTCACTTGCTTAATTTGACCAGCATTCACCGCAGCAACAAACTCTGAATAATTCATTGCTGTCGGCTTTTCATTGCTACTGACGTTACTGAAAATAAGGATCAGTACACCCAGTATCACTAGCCACAATATGGCATTCTTGAAGAGATCGCTCAAAGCTTTATTCCCATATCAATCTAATTTGATCATGCCCTAGCGGGTGACCTTAAAGTTTCTGCTGAAGATCAGCTTCGCAAAATATAAAAAGGTACAAAATGCACAATTTTTAACGACTTGGCAAGTAAACTTTATTTGAAAGCCTTCTTACGGCCTTGTCCGACTAAGAATACTTCCTTCGATCGGGCACGTGATGCAGCAGGTTTTGCTGTTTTTAACACATCAAAGTTATCGACTACTTGCTTACGGAATTCGTCAAAGCCTGTACCTTGGAATACCTTTACAACAAATTGACCATTTGGACCGAGCACTTTCGTTGCAAAATCGATAGCTAGCTCACATAGGTAAATTTGGCGCGGTTGATCAACAGCCTTATTACCTGATGTATTGGGGGCCATATCTGAAATTACAACGTCTACTTTACGTCCATCTAAAATATTTAACAATTTATCGAATACTTCTTGTTCGCGAAAGTCACCTTGTAAGAAGGTCACATCTGGCAGAGCATCCATTTCCAAAATATCTGATGCAACCACCAATCCTTTATCACCGACCAATCTCCCTGCAATTTGAGACCAACTTCCAGGTGCTGCACCCAAATCAACCACGGTCATGCCCGGACGAATAATGTTATATTTTTCTTGAATTTCAAGTAACTTATAAGCTGCACGCGCACGATAACCTTCCTTTTGCGCTTTTTTCACAAAATGGTCATCGAGATGCTCTCTCATCCACGCACGGCTACTTTTGGATAACTTTTGGTTGGTAATGCGTGTTGCCATATCTCTCTAAAACATTAAAATTTCTTAAAGTTAATTGTACGTTAAATTCTCTAGGCTTGCAGTATACATCTGTATCCAAATCTTGGGTTTTAGATGTTTTTTTCTATTATCTAAATCGATTATTTCCACAGAATATAAAGCGTTTAATTGCGCAGTTTGTTATACTAAGCCGTTTTTAAAATTAGGTTATCTTTATGGCGACTTTATCCATTCAGGAACGCAAGCGTTTGCGTCAAATCGGACATGCTTTAAACCCTGTAGTTATGCTCGGCGGTTCAGGTCTGACTGAAAATGTCGTTGAAGAAATTTTACGCGCTTTAAATGACCACGAATTGATTAAAGTCAAAATCGCGGGCGAAGACCGTGAAGAACGCGCTGCAATCATTGCAGAAATTGCATCTACTACGGGTGCAGAAGTAGTACAAACAATTGGTAAAATTGCATTACTTTACAAAAAAGCGGCGAAACAAAATGCCAAATTGTCTAACTTAGTTCGTTTCGCGCACGCAGCAAAATAGTTGTAATTTTTTATGGCAAGTTACGAACTCAGTGCATTTGATCGTCGTTTTCAAGCAATTTCACTTGTCGGTGCGATCGAACAACAAAGCCCGTATACCCTCAATATCGGCTTTTGGCTACGCGACCCTAATGTGTACATGCACTGGCCCGAAGTCGTGAATTCAAATCCTCGTCAAGACTTTTTATGGGAAAACACCTGTTTTGAAGTCTTTATTGGGGTAAAAGGCGAAGACTACTATCGCGAGATTAATCTCTCCCCTTCTCAAGCTTGGCAAGCCTATCAGTTTGAGGAATATCGTTATCCTGAAGATATGCCGCCACAGGTCGCTTACGATATTGAACTCAATCAATTGAAGCGCACCCACTATGGCTTAAATGTCAGTATTGATCTGACTGAGTTTATGTTGCAACACAAACTGAAATGGGCTGACCTATATCTAGGCTTATCTGCAGTGTTGAATACCTCACAAGGTGAACAGTTCTATGCCATGCAGCATAGCGGTCAACAAGCCGACTTTCACAACAAACGTGATTGGCTACATCAGTTCTAAGCTATACACAAACTAAGCATATAAAAAAGTGAGGCATTGACCTCACTTTTTTATGGATATATTTCAATTCAAGTCAGCACAAAGACCATTATTTACTTGAAACTTTATTCCAAGCCTCAAGCGTATGTTCTTTAGAGCGCTTAAAGGTTTCTGTTAACTGATCTTTATGCTTCACCGAAATTTCACTGACATCACCTTTTAGCTCTTTGCCCAGTTTAGTTAAATCATCTAAAACTGCAGTAAACTCAGTTTTTACAAACTCTTTTAGTTCTGAGATATCTTTTTGAGAATTTGCCAACTGCCCTTTAATGGTTTCTAAACGCTGCAACAAATCTTGTTTAAACTGACGCAATTGTTCTTGCACACTGGCATTCAACTGCTTTGCTTCTGCCTCAAGCTTTTCTTTACTCTCAACTACAGCTTCAGTGACTTGCTCTGATGCTTCTTTCGCAACTTGCTCTAGCTTTTCAGTGCTTTCTGCGACGACTTCTTTCAGCGCAGGCTTTGGTTTAGCTACTCTTTTTGGTTCAGCTTTTGGTTCAGTCATGATTTTATTCCTGTTGTTATATAGACAGTGACAGCTTAACGTGATTTGATAAAATTTAGATTTTGATTTGTCAGACAATTATTTGTTGTTACATTTTCCTCACAAAACTTTAAAAACAGCTTTCGCCTCAAAATACAAGTCTTTTATATTATTTATTCCTTGTTATTGGCATGGACTTTAATAGTACGGTTGCGTATAATGCCGTGTTAAGTTCAAGCGAGCAGACATAGGGAGGGTAGGTTTTTAGATAGCCTTCCTTTTTTTTCGTCTACTCGCTTTTTTACAGCCTAAATTTCAGGAGCTTTGGTTTGAGCACCCCAGCAATTTTAGCCCTTGCCGATGGTACGATCTTTAAAGGAACGTCTATTGGTGCATCGGGTAGTACGACTGGTGAAGTCGTTTTCAACACTGCCATGACTGGCTATCAAGAAATTTTGACTGACCCAAGTTATGCACAACAACTTGTGACTCTAACTTACCCACACATCGGTAACACAGGTTGTAATGATGAAGACGCTGAGTCAGGTCGAATTCATAAAGTATGGGCCAATGGATTGATCATTCGTGACCTACCTTTATTGCATAGCAACTTCCGATCAACGCAATCTTTAGGCGAATACTTAAAAGAACATAATGTCGTTGCGATTGCGGATATTGATACGCGCAAATTGACTCGTATTCTACGTGACAAAGGCGCACAAAATGGTTGCATCCTTGCTGGTGAAAATATTACTGAAGAGCAAGCTTTAGAAAAAGCTCGTGCCTTTGGTGGTTTAAATGGTTTAGACCTAGCGAAAGAATGCTGTGACCCAACAGGCTTCGAATGGACCGAAGGTTCTTGGGTTTTAGGCAAAGGCTTTACACAACCTGAACTTAAATTCCATGTTGTTGCATACGACTACGGTGTCAAAACCAACATCTTACGTATGCTTGCTGACCGCGGTTGTAAACTCACTGTGGTGCCTGCACAAACTCCTGCTGCTGACGTACTTGCGTTGAATCCAGATGGCGTGTTCTTATCGAACGGCCCTGGCGATCCAGCTGCATGTGACTACGCAATTGAAGCTGTAAAAACAATTGTAGAAGACGCTCGCAACTTACCTATCTTTGGTATTTGCTTAGGTCACCAAATTCTTGCACTCGCTTCTGGCGCTAAAACGGTGAAAATGCCGCATGGTCACCACGGTGCTAACCATCCAGTACAGAACATCGAAGATGGTACGGTGATGATTACTTCTCAAAACCATGGCTTCGCAGTGGATGCAGAAACACTTCCTGCAAACTTAAAAGCTACGCACAAGTCTTTGTTCGATCAAACTCTTCAAGGGATTCATCGTACAGACAAGCCAGCGTTCAGCTTCCAAGGTCACCCTGAAGCAAGCCCTGGTCCGCATGACTGCGCACCATTGTTCGATCATTTCATCGAACTTATCGAAGCATCTAAGAAGTAATTAAGGAAGCGATCATGGCTAAACGTACAGACATTAAAAGCATCTTAATTATTGGTGCAGGTCCGATTGTCATCGGACAGGCATGTGAGTTTGACTACTCAGGTGCGCAAGCGTGTAAAGCCCTTCGTGAAGAAGGTTACCGTGTTATTTTGGTGAACTCTAACCCAGCGACCATTATGACTGACCCTACAATGGCAGACGCAACGTATATCGAGCCAATCACTTGGCAGACTGTTGCGCAAATCATTGAAAAAGAGCGTCCAGATGCTGTCCTTCCAACAATGGGTGGTCAAACAGCATTAAACTGTGCGCTTGCACTTGATGCCAACGGTATTTTAGAAAAATACAATGTTGAATTGATTGGCGCGACCAAAGAAGCGATTGAAAAAGCTGAAGACCGTAAACTGTTTGATGAAGCAATGCGTAAAATTGGTCTTGAATGTCCAAAAGCTGCGATTGCTGAAAACATGGAAGAAGCTTTAGAGATTCAAGCGCGCTTCGGCTTCCCTGTGATTATCCGTCCGTCATTCACGATGGGTGGTTCAGGCGGTGGTATCGCATATAACCGTGAAGAATTCCTTGAAATCTGTGAACGCGGTTTCGACCTTTCACCAACTAAACAATTATTGATTGATGAATCTTTAATTGGTTGGAAAGAATACGAGATGGAAGTTGTTCGTGACAAAAACGACAACTGTATCATCGTTTGTTCAATTGAAAACTTTGACCCAATGGGCGTGCATACAGGTGACTCAATCACTGTTGCACCTGCGCAAACATTGACAGATAAAGAATATCAATTGATGCGTAATGCATCTTTAGCAGTTCTTCGTGAAATTGGTGTGGAAACGGGTGGTTCTAACGTTCAGTTCGGTATTTGCCCGAATACTGGCCGTATGGTGATCATCGAGATGAACCCACGTGTATCACGTTCATCTGCTCTTGCATCAAAAGCAACAGGTTTCCCGATTGCAAAAATCGCTGCGAAGCTGGCTGTTGGTTATACCCTTGATGAATTGAAAAATGACATCACAGGTGGTACTACTCCTGCGTCATTCGAACCTGCAATTGACTACGTGGTAACTAAAGTTCCACGTTTCAACTTTGAAAAATTCCCGCAAGCAGACGCGACTTTAACGACACAGATGAAATCTGTGGGTGAAGTCATGGCAATTGGTCGTAACTTCCAAGAGTCTGTAAACAAAGCGCTTCGTGGTCTTGAAGTGGGTGTTTCTGGTTTTGACGAAAAAATCGAAGTGGGTGCTGAAGGCGCACGCGAAAAGATTCTTCAAGAGCTTAAAGTTCCGGGTCCTGAGCGTATTTGGTATGTAGCTGATGCTTTCCGTCACGGTTTTAGCTTAGACGATGTTTTTGAAGCAACCAAAATTGACCGTTGGTTCTTAATCCAAATCGAAGACATCATCAAAACTGAAAATGAAATCAAAACCCTAGGTTTTGGTGATTTGAATGCGAATAACATTCGTTCGTTCAAACGCAAAGGTTTATCTGACCTTCGCATCGCGAACTTAATGGGTATTTCACAAAAACAATTCCGTAAGCACCGTTGGAACTTGGGCGTGACTCCAGTTTACAAACGTGTGGATACTTGTGCAGCAGAGTTTGAATCTGACACTGCATACATGTATTCAACTTACGATGAAGAATGTGAATCAAACCCATCTGACAAAGATAAGATCATGGTGATCGGTGGTGGTCCTAACCGTATTGGTCAAGGTATCGAATTCGATTACTGCTGTGTACACGCAGCGCTTGCAATGCGTGAAGATGGCTACGAGACCATCATGGTGAACTGTAACCCTGAAACAGTTTCAACGGATTACGACACATCTGATCGTTTGTACTTCGAACCAATTACTTTGGAAGATGTACTTGAAATCGTACGTACTGAAAAGCCAAAAGGCATTATCGTTCAGTATGGTGGCCAGACTCCGCTTAAATTGGCTCGTGCTTTAGAAGAAGCGGGTGCGCCAATTATCGGTACATCACCAGATGCGATTGACCGTGCAGAAGACCGTGAACGTTTCCAACAAATGATTCAACGTCTTCAACTTCGTCAACCAAACAACAGCATCGTAAAATCTGCTGAAGAAGGTATGGCTGAAGCATCGAAAGTAGGCTACCCACTTGTGGTACGTCCTTCTTATGTACTCGGTGGTCGTGCGATGGAAATCGTATACAACGACGAAGAGCTTAAGCGCTACTTACGTGATGCAGTTCAAGCATCAAATGAAGCGCCTGTTCTTCTTGACCGTTTCTTAGATGATGCGATCGAAGTTGACGTAGACTGTGTATCTGACGGTAAAGACGTTGTGATTGGCGGTATTATGCAGCACATTGAACAAGCAGGGATTCACTCAGGTGACTCAGCATGTTCGATTCCTCCGTACTCGCTCTCAGTTGAAATCCAAGACGAAATGCGTCGTCAAACTGTTGCGATGGCGAAAGAGCTTGGCGTGGTTGGTTTGATGAACGTACAGTTTGCTGTGAAAGGCGAAGACGTTTACATCCTAGAAGTGAACCCACGTGCGTCGCGTACTGTGCCATTCGTTTCTAAATGTATCGGTGAGTCTTTAGCGAAAGTGGCTGCACGTTGTATGGCGGGTCAGTCTTTAGAATCTCAAGGATTCACGAAAGAAATCATCCCGACTCACTTCTCTGTAAAAGAAGCGGTGTTCCCATTCAACAAATTCCCGGGTGTTGACCCTATTCTTGGCCCTGAGATGAAATCTACAGGCGAAGTCATGGGTGTAGGTAAAACATTTGGTGAAGCCTTCTACAAAGCTGTGTTAGGCTCGAATGAACGCGTACCAGGTCTTCCTACAGAAGGCGAAGTAAAGCATGCATTTATCTCTGTGCGTGACTCAGACAAGCCTCGTGCTGTTGGTATTGCGAAAAAATTAGTAGACTTTGGTTTCAAAGTACTTGCAACTGGCGGTACTTACGAGTTTATTAAAGCTGCTGGTATTGAGTGTGAACGTGTAAATAAAGTCACTGAAGGTCGTCCTAATATCGTGGACCGCTTGAAAAATGGCGAAGTTCACCTCATTATCAATACAACTGAAGGCAAACAGGCTCAACAAGATTCGTTCTCGATTCGTCGTTCAGCGCTTCAAGCGAAAGTGTATAACACAACGACCTTGAACGGTGCTGATGCTGTATGCCAAGCTTTTGCGATTCAATTGCCAATGGATGTATACCGTTTGCAAGATTTACAAACTGTAGGTTAATTCGTTTACCGAGAAGTCCCGTCACCTCTCGGTGGCGGGCTTTTTTCATTTATAAACCTATATTTTTTACACTCACAGACTTGAGGGACAACAATGCAACGTTATCCTATGACTCCCCAAGGCAAGTTAGCCTTAGAGAAAGAATTACATCAATTAAAAAGTATTGAACGTCCACGTATTATTGCGGCAATTGCTGAAGCACGTGAGCACGGGGATTTAAAAGAAAATGCGGAATACCATGCTGCCCGTGAGCAACAAGGTTTCTGTGAAGGTCGTGTTCAAGACATTGAAGGCAAATTGGGTGCAGCTCAAGTGATTGATGTCAAAGAACTTGAACAAAATGGTCGTGTAGTTTTTGGGGTGACAGTCACTATCGAAAACTTAGATACCGAAGAACAAAAGACCTATATGATCGTGGGTGATGACGAAGCTGATTTTAAAATCAATAAAATTTCAGTGAACTCTCCTATCGCACGTGGCCTTTTGGGCAAAAGCGAAGGCGACGAAGTAAAAATTCAAACACCTCAAGGTGAAGTTGAATACGAAATTGTAAAAGTTGCATATATCTAAGTTTCTTTGATATTTACGGCTGTAAAACCCCTCGATTGAGGGGTTTTTTGTTTTTATATTTCCCAAAATACCTCTCCTTTATCCTCTTATTATGGACAAGGGAAATTTCATTACAAAGAGGTACATCAAACAAGAGAGTGTTAGATTTAAGGCATTCATTCCCCTCTCTTTTTCAAAGCAAGACTTTTATTTGTTATAATTCCCTACACCCTGCAATGTTATCATTCTATGTCTGAACCTTTGATCAATTCTCCTGTCAAACACTGGTGTGAGTTTGAGTTCATCTCTAAAACGGTGAAGAATCCAAATATTCACATTAAAGGGAATTATTCTTACTACTCAGCGTATTGGGATCAGGGTTTTGAACGTTGTGTTGTGCGTTATTTGCATGATAAGCCTTCGACCGTAGATAAACCGATTGATCAGCTCTATATCGGTAACTTCGTTTGTTTTGGCGCAGAATGCGTAATTATGATGGGTGGTAACCAACTGCATCGTACTGACTGGATTTCAGCTTTTCCTTTTGATACACGTAGTTTTGTTCCCACAGGTGATACCATCATTGGGGATGGCTGTTGGATTGGCTCTCGTGCCATGATTATGCAAGGTGTGGAGTTAGGTGAAGGTGCAGTGGTGGCAACAGGTGCTGTCGTGACCAAAGATGTTCCACCTTATGCTGTTGTGGGTGGAGTACCTGCCAAGATTATTAAATATCGCTTTCCCGAAGCAGACATCGAAAAACTGCTTGCACTGAAGCTCTACGACCTAGATGAAAAGCAGTTTTTAAAGATGCGTGAGCAGTTACAGACGGATGATATTAACGCTATAACCAATTTTATAGAAAGTTAAAGTCCTCTTTTAATATAATTTTCCCAATTTTTTATAAAATTATTTGAATGATCAAAATCACAGATTGAGACATTTCTTAAAAAAACACTCAGTTGATATTCTGAGTCATTACTGTTTCTAGCAACATTATAAGCATTCAGTAGCTGATCTATAAACGTATTTTCTATATTCAGATCATGATTCAAAATTATACGATACCATTCAGATTCATTTATATCATCAATACCTTTATTTGCCATTACGTGCAAATTATGCTTTCTTAGTAAACTTCTTTTATCCTTACACAAGTAATTATTTAATTTCTTAGCAACTGAATCTACATAAATATGATAATTCACATAAGGTTCTTGTCCCATTATTAAACTAAGTAAAATTAGATTTTTCTTTTGATCTAGAGTTCGCAACAACGCAAATGTATTTATTCTTTTACTCAACTCTCTACTGTTTAATTTTTTATCTAATTGCAATCCAAGTGCCCAATAAAACAACTCATTAGTATCTTCAAAAGAATTGAGTTCCCCTATTCGAAAGAGTTGTAATTTTATTACTTCTTCAAAATCATAAGCATCTTTACTAGTTGGTAAATGGACTGTGAAATCAACAAATTTTTCTAAGTAATCTCCATTCATTTCTGAATCATAGCCATAAAAACTTTTAACTGATTGTAGCAATTGTGGCTTATTCATCACTAAAACAAAAACAATTTTAGGAATATCAAAAAAGTGTTTAATACGCTCAATCAAACGAATTGCAAAATCAGGACGACAACGATCAAGTTCATCAATAATAAAAACTAGTGGTTTGTCTAACTTTTCAACTGTTTGAGCTAGATGTTTTTTGAATTCTTCTAAAGTTTTCTTTTCAGCTTCATGACCTGCAATTTTCTCTTGAATACTTTCTTTAATTCGATCACTCGTCTCATCTGATAATTTATCTATTTCATCCTGCGCATTTTCATAACCTTGCTGCAAGATTCCACCTAAAAAACCAGCCCCAACTAAATGAAGCCCAAGCGTTAATGCAATTTTCGGTAAAGATGGCAACAATGCTGTTCCTACAGATGCGGATAAATCTATGAGTTTTTTAACCTTTCTTTTGGTCTTTTTATCTTTACTTAAAGTATTTGTAATTTCTGAAGTCACAACTAAAAAAGGATCATCTAAATAGTCATTTGCAAATGCATCCAAATAAATCACATTATGATTTTTATCTTCTAAATGTGTTTGCCAATGTCTTACAAACCACGTTTTTCCTTCACCCCAACGGGCATCTAAAGCGAGTACAGCCCCACACTGCAAACGATCGACATAATTCGTCAGTTGAACACCCAAACGCTTACGATCCCAAAGATCGTCCTCCCAAGCAGTTTCAATATTATCTAAATTTGTCCATTGCCAATTCAGTTGATTCGTATCTGTCATCGTATTTATAAAGTAGTAAGTTATTAATAAATATATGCTATTTTTTAGACAAAGCCTACGTTTCCTAAACGCTACATTTACATTCAACTTTAGTGTTAAATTGATTATTATTCACGCGCTTTTATGCTAATTTAGAAGTGAAAAATTAGCATTTCATATACAAATATCCGTATGAAATTACTAGGTTTTATTCTTTAAAAAATACAGCTAATATCAAGGTATGGGCTGTATTTGAACAGTGATACATTAGAACAGCAGTTTGTACATAATCAGAGTGGATAATAAGGAGAAACAACAATGGCTTACCAAAACATTTTAGTCCCAGTAGACGGTTCCGAAACTTCATATGCAGCAGTTGCGCAAGCGGCTGAACTTGCAAAAGCATTTGGCGGTAAAATTACAGTCGTTCAGGTGCTTGCACTTGACCCTTATATTGCGGCTGAATATATTTCTGCAACTCAAACCAATGACTTAATTGAACGTGCGCGTACTTCTGTTTTGAAAACTTTAGAGGAAGCAGCAGCTAAATTTAGTGATCTCGATATTCCTGTTGAAGCAAAACTACTTGAAGGTCAGGTGATTCACCGTGAAATTATCAGAGAAGCTGAAACATCTAAGGCAGATTTGATTGTGATCGGCTCTCATGGTCGTACAGGTTTAAAGCGTTTATTCCTAGGTAGCGTTGCGCAAAGTGTTTTAGGTGAAGCGCACATTCCTGTTTTAGTTGTTCGTCAGTAATATATCAAATGCTCTACTTCCACGGAGGTAGAGCATGTCTATTTTAAATATTCCATTGAAACTCTTTCATTTTCACTTTATCCCCAATCACTAAAATACCCTCTGCCATAAGTAACTGTGCTTGAATATTCTGTCCCTGATCATTGAGTTTACTTAGGCTAATTTTCCCTTGTGAGTTGATGACCCGATACCAAGGCAAACTACTGTCTGCATCCATATGTTTCAGCACATAGCCCACCAAACGTGCATGTTTTGGGATGCCTGCTAAACGTGCAATTTGTCCATAACTCGCTACACGACCATACGGAATTTGGGCAATCACTTGAAAAATCATGGGTGCCAATTCTTTAACTATCGCCTCCGCCATGCAGACCTATCCTTTTTTTGACGACTAAAAATAACTCACCATAAAGTCACGAATAACAATTTTCTAAAAATTCGTGTGCAACTATAATTATTTTAGAAAAAGTTGCATTTTTCTACATAATTTTACACTACGATACATACAAAATAATTTGATTTTTCTTTGGGGTATTTTAATGGGACATCCGTTCTACTATGGAAAGCTGAGCATACTTAGCTCTACATTACTCAGTATCAGTTCATCCATATTTGCACTTGATACAAGTGTTCCCCCTGATAATGAATCGACCCCAAAAGTTTTACCCACACTCTCTTTTAAAGCGGATGAAGAGCCACAAAAACAAAAAGATGATGATATTAGTGCTGTAGCCAAAACAGTCATTACCCGAGATGAAATGCTGCAATATGGCGATCAATCGGTCATGGATGCTTTACGCCGCTCTGCAGGTTTTCAGCTTCCAACACCTGGGCAAGATCCTCGCGGTGGTGGTGGTGCTTCTGGAATGCGTTTTCGCGGTGGTGCTGGTCCCACATTTCTAATTAATGGTGAGCCAGTACAAGGGGGGCCTCGTGGTGGGATGTCTATTATTGATACCCTTACCCCTGAAATGATTGAACGCATTGAAGTGGTTAAGCAACCAAGTGTTGCCCAAGCTTCCGTTGCATCATCAGCCGTGATCAATATTATTCTAAAAGAACCTCTGAATAATCGCTTAAGTGGTTCAGTCAAAGTCGGTTATGGCAAGTATGAAAGCTCTGAAAAACAATCTAAGAGTGAGCAGAAAATCAGTGTCCAAGCCGATGGCCGTGACAATGCTTGGTCATATAGTGTTGCTGCAAATCAAATGTGGGTTGATAATACGTCGCTTACTAAAACTGAAACTGCAACTGAAACGCGAGAGCAATTACGTACTCTTAACCGTACCATGCAGATGTTTATGCCACGTTTGGAATATGAGCTTGATGATCAACAAAAATTGATTGCTGAATTATCCTATCGCAACATGAAAATAGAAGGTTCTTCTACCAATCAACCTCAAGATGATAAGAATGATAGCATTCGTTTAAACACACGTTATGAGCGTAAAGACAAAGATCTCAGCGATAAAATCAAATTATCTGCTGAACGCCAAACCGAAACTCAACTCACACGCTCACCTCAAAATACCATTTATACCGATGAAACCATTAATGAATATGGTTTAGCTTATGATGGTATGCGTAAATTAGACCCAGATCGTCAAATTAAATTTGGTACTGACCTACGTAGTAATAATCTAGAGAGCAATGTCAGCGAAAGCTTAGATGAACAACGCTATGCCCTCTATGCTGAGGGAAGTTGGCGTTTTACAGATCGTCAAACTGTGACTTTGGGTGCGCGCCAAGAATGGTTAAAACGCTCAGGTTTAGTCGATTATCAAGATCAACATTTGAGTCCTGTACTGGCTTACCGTTTTGACTTGACTGAACAATGGTCGATTCAAACTAATCTCAGCCAAGCGTTTAGCAGCCCAAAGACAGACCGCCTCATTCCCAATGTAACAGTCTCTACAGATAGCGATGCGGGTTCATTAAACAACCCCGATCGTGGTGGCAATCCAAACTTAAAACCAGAAAAAATCCGTGCTGCCGAATCAACACTGGCTTATGACTCAGCAAGTGGTGGAGTTAGCTTGACGGCGTATCACCGTAAAATTAAAGACTATATCGAGAAAGTGATTGCACTTGAAGGCGCTCGCTATGTTGAACGTCCACAAAACCAAAATGAAGCAACAACGTATGGAGTTGAACTTTCTGGACGTTATGCGTTGAAACAAACAGATGCAGGTCATTCATTTATGTTGAATGGGCAAGTATCAACCATCCGTGCCAAAGTTGAAGATGAGCAACACAATCAGCGTTTAGTGAGTGATGTTGCACCCTACAACACAAGCGCAGGTTTATCTTATAACTTTAAGCCATGGCAACTTTCTACCAGTATCAATGTGAGCTATACACCTGAATTTACGCGTGGTTTAGATGGTCAACCTTATGATCGAACCACCAATGAACGTTTTGGTGTGGATCTGAGCGCAACCAAACGCTTTACTCATGGTTGGGCGGCAAGCTTGAATCTGAACAATGTTTTAAGTACAGATTATAAAGAACGATTGACCAATCAGTCTGACGGTAGTTTATATCAAGCAAGAACCAACCAAGGCATGCCTAGTTTCCAATTCTCTCTAGAGAAGAAGTTCTAAATTTCTCTGCTAGGTTTATTCTTGATCAACACAAGCCAGCTATTTTTATAGCTGGCTTTTTAGATTTCAAGCTAGATATTAAAAATTGAATTATGAAAATTCCTGATATTGGGAATGCTATGATCTACACCCTACTTTCATCAGTGCTTAGAGGATAATATGAGAGCCGAACTAAAAGCCAAAATCGTACAGGTCTGCGATGAAAAAATTGCAAAAAAAGGCAGTAACGTTGGACTTTCTTTCTATGCCTTTTTTGCCAATAAAAATGATGATCCTGAACGCTTAATGGAAGCTGCTCATTGGTGGATCATCGAACATCGACTGAATCATTTTGAGAAAGCTGACAAGATTAAAGCACTGGTCTTAGCCCAATCTGACTAATCAAACGCCTTAATACACATCGCGTTGATAACGCTGTTGCTGCTTAAGCTGTTCTACGTGTTCATGCCCTAAAATCTCTTTGAGGACTTGATCCACACCACTCGCCATGCCTTGTAAACTACCACAGACATATATCGCTGCGCCTTGTGCAATCCATGCTTGTAATTGAACCGATTGTGTTCTTAGACAATCTTGCACATAGATTTTTTCAGCCTGATCCCGTGAAAAAGCATAATCCACCTGATCCAGAAAACCATGCTGCTGCCAATAGCGAATCTCTGTTTGGTATAAATGATCAAACTGCTGCTGTCTTTCACCAAAAATCAGCCAATTGTTTTTATATCCCCAATGCTCACGTTGGCGTAAATGTGCAACTAGACCTGCGATTCCCGTACCATTGCCAATTAAAATCAGTGGTCGCTCATCATGAGCTAAGTGGAAACTTGGGTTATGACGTATATTGGCTTGCAGTGATTGATCTTGCTCCAACCCCACCGTCAACCAACCTG
Source organism: Acinetobacter halobius (assembly GCF_044130335.1). NCBI lineage: Bacteria > Pseudomonadati > Pseudomonadota > Gammaproteobacteria > Moraxellales > Moraxellaceae > Acinetobacter > Acinetobacter halobius. Next base: position 49,616 of record NZ_JBIQOD010000004.1, on the reverse strand, counting down.
AACCTAAACCTAAACCCGATTCAGTCTGTTGCTGCCTCACCACCAATTCGATTAAACCATTTTCAGGCAAACTCGCAATCGAATATTCACGCTGAGCTAGAGATTCAAATTGTGTAATCCATTCTGCAAATGGAAGCGAGGCTCTAGGTGGTAGTTTTCTTAAATTTAAGCGGCGTAGTTGAGGAATGAAATCCACTGCATCTTTTTGCTGTTGTGCTACTAAAAAATCGTGAATATCAGTCGTATTATTTTCACATTGAATTTCTAAAATATCACCTGACGACCAAACCAAATCTTGTTCGAAACTCAACTGAATTTTATAAATTGCGTCCCCGATACTGCCTTTATTCAGGCATTGGCGATGAGCAAATTTTAATTCCACACTCTCTTTTTCAATGGATAGCGCTGAAAACTGAGTGGTGGTTAACTGCTCCAAGCCCAGTAACCATTGTTCTAAATCACGACTATTGAGTTGATCCACAAGAACCGTCGGAAATAAAGCCTGAGCTTTCTGCTTCACTAACCATTGTTCCAATGTTTGTCCAAACTGACAAAAATTCGCATAGCGTTTATCACCCAATGCGAGCACTGCAAATGATAAGTGCGATAAATCTAAAGATTGGGACAATATTTTATGGACAAATGACTGAGCTGCATCAGGTGCATCACCTTCGCCATAAGTACTCACTACCCATAAAATACGTTGATGTTGGGTTAAGTCAGCAATGCTCAATTCTTGAATATTACGAATTGTAGTGTGATGATCAATTAAACGTAATTGCTCAGTCGTATGCTTTGCCCAAGATTCAGCATGTCCCGATTGACTGGCATACACCACTAAATAAGCAGGGTGATCTTGATTCGCTTTTTGCTTAGCATGACGTTGTTGCCATAACAACCAAACGATTATAAAAAGATGTAGGCTCAATAATATTGCCAATATCACAATAATCGTCAGTACAGCTTGAGTCATCCTTTCACCTTAAATAGCAGACCAAATGAGCAAAATAATTGCCGATAAACTACATGCTGTTAAAAGCAAATGTGTCACTAAACGGGTTTTAATGGTCAGGAACAGAATATAGCCTGCTAACGATAATAAAATAATGATGATTGCACTGATATCAATCAACCAATGCCAAGCTGTTCCAACATTTTTTCCACGATGCAGATCATTCAATAGTGAAACAGTAGTGGCTGGTTTCTGCGTCATCTCAACATCACCATTGTCGAGCAATACCCATAAGTCTGTTGAACCTGCTGGGCTTTCGAGACGAATCATCACTTCACCATCCATCACTTCGCTACTTTTATAACGACCAATCAAAGGTTGTTTTGTACGAACATATTCAACAATACTTTGACTTGGGTTCTCTTGTTTTTGCAGAGACTCAACCAGTGTTGGCGGCAAAGTGAATGTGGTGGTCTGCTCTTCATTCTTTGATTTAAACCAATCAGGGTTATTGAGAAATAGGCCTGTGGCAGCAAAGAAGATCAAAACGATAAAGGCAAAGGCAGAAAGCCAACCATGCACATAACGTGCATGGCGGTAAAAATCACGGCGTTGATACAAGGGACTAGCCTCATAGATGGAGTGATGCTAAAGCTTAAGCACCACGTTGGAAATTCAGTTTAACTGTACCAATTTCTGCTTGAGCAGGAAGCGTTTGTGTCGCTGATTTTGGTGTGACATTCAACTCAATGGTTTGATAAGAGTGATCACCATGTTCACGCGAGGTTTCAATATGAATGATATATTTACCCGCTTTCACCATTTTACCCACTTCGTCTTTACCATCCCACGCCAACTTATATTGTCCTGGTTGACGTGAAGGTTTTGCAACTGCATCTAGGTTTGGCATTTGACGACCATATCGACGCCACCAAACATAGTTAGAGTTAATCCACTTCTCATCTTTACCCCAAACCGCTAGAGTGCGCACAATCTTTTTATCGCTGTCCGTCACCCAAACTGAAACATAAGGCGCACGATAGTTATCGACAGCAATCTTTGGAATATTCACTTCTAACTGAGCTTGATAGCCCTTTGGCCAAGCGGTTGCTGCGCCATTCGCCGCAACATGACGCATTAGAGCAGGTTGATTGGCATCTAATAATGATGACCAACCTGAACTTTGATAACGTGTACCATCTGTTGCAACAAGCTGAGCCTCATAACCGACGAGTTGTTCAATCAATTGCATGCCTTCATGCGCAGGCATTGCGGTTAATGCCGTTGCCAATGCATCTGAATCCGCAGCACATTGTCCAACGACAACACATTGTTCAACGTTCTGAATCGGTTGCCCTGTGTGTGGGTTTAACAAATGTGATTGATCTGCGAATCCACGATAGCCTTGACCACTAAAAGCCACTGCTTGATCTTTCAGGTTGAGTACCTGAGTTGGTGCAACATTATCAAAACGTTCATTCGGGTCTTGTATACCGACTTTCCAGCCTGCTTGTTGAGGTGATTGCCCCCAAACACGCATATCACCACCAATATCAATCAGAATCCCTTGTAAATGTGGCACAGCTTGTTTTGCCGCCAACAAAGCACGGTCAATCACATAACCTTTGGCATAAGCATCAGGTGCGATTTTAACTGCTGATGGTGTTTTAATCTGCTTGGTTACAGGATTCAGTTCAATACTCTGAGTTTGTAACTGACGCAATAATGATTCTTGAGTATTGTCATCTAAACGTTGAACTTGATTGCTTTGTTCCCATAGCTGGGTCAATTGCCCCAAACGTGCATCAAAGCCGCCACACGTTGCACTGCGCCATTGTTCACAAGCTGCGACAACATCATAAAGCTCAGATGAAGCCGAGATTTGGTGTTCACGATTTAATTGGCTAATTTCACTATCATCACGCCAAACTGAAAGAATCTGATCAAGTCGAGCAATTTCTGTCTGAATCGCTTGTAATGCCTTTTCTGCATCTTGTTGCTGAGATGTCGTAACCACAACATCTAAAGAAGTACCTAGCACATGATCTTGATGGAAACGATAACTTGGGGCTTGAACTGACTCTGATTGTTGTATCACATTCTCACTGAGACTTTGCTCATTGGCTTGAATCGCTGTGATTGGTGACATGAATACAGCCAACGCTGCCATCAACGGTGATAAACGGAAGATTATCTGTACTGGGCGGAAAAGTTGTTGAGTTGATGACATACTAGGGGTTCCATGCTCCAAGACTTACTTCAAATTTAGTGCTGTATAAATTTTAAAGTAATGTTCTTAACTCTATCTTAATGCTCATCTGGTGTTTAGCGATATCACAGTTTAAATACTGACCATATTTTCAGTAAAATCAATAAGATCAATCAAAATTTAGACGCTACACAAACAAGGGAAATAACTTTTAATTGATCATCTATTTTTTCAGATGGCTGATTAAAAATTTATCGAAATAATATTGAAATTGATACTCGTTATCAAGTAAATTGTCACAAATATTTGCCATTTTTGCTTATTTATCTTTATAAGGAAGTCTCATGCGTCAGTTCATTACGATTGCATTACTGTCTGCGCTACCAACATTAAGTTTTGCTCATACCGCTAGCCCTTTTTTATTGCCAGAAGTATTTGATAGTAAATCTGATAGTGTAAGTTTCCAAAGTAGTATCACTGTAGAAAAATTCTTTGTTCCAAGCCGTAACTTCAAAACCAGTTATCAAGTTACAAATCCCAATGGTAAAACTGAATCAATCAACGCCGCAGCAGAACTGAAAAAATTTAATATCGCTGAGTTCAATTTAAACGATGACGGCACCTATCGGATCCGTACAAAAGAGGCGACGGGGAACCCAACCAAATACGCTTTAGTTGATGGGCATTGGCTACGTGTACGCCCACCACGTCCTGCAAATGCAGCACCAATGCAACAACCGCCAGCAAATGCTGAACAAAAAGCCCCTCAACAAGCCCCTGCAAATCAGCCGCCTCGTTTTGTTGCTGAAGACCAAGTTCCTGCAAATGCAAAAACCGTACAAACAACCAATATCTATATTGCTGAAAGTTTTGTGACCAAAGGCAAACCAAGCCCAATCCCGAATGTTGAAAACAAAGGTTTTGAGTTTAAGTTTTTAACTCATCCTAATGAGCTATTTACAGGCGAATCATTAAAAGCACAAGTTTTGATGAATGGCAAAGCCGTTCCTAACTTAGAGGTTGATGTATTTAAAGGTGCAAGTAGTTACCAACCAAATGCAAAACGCGACCAACCACCTGTAAAAACCAATGCTAAAGGTGAAGTAGAGGTTAAATTTAATGAAGCTGGTATTTATTTAATTACGACAGCCTATCCAGAAGCAAGCCCAGACAGTACCAAACAACCTGCCGCTCAAACCTACACCTATAGCGTGACTGTAGAAGTAACAGAATAACTCGATTTGGCACTTACAACCCTGTAAGTGCCACTTTATTCGATTGTGTCATTTAGTTCGTTTCACATACCATCTTTTTATTCTCTTACTCATCCTTATATTTACGGCTCACCATCCACAATACGAGCAGATTAATAGCGTTCTTGCATAAGTCGTTTTTTGAGCTGTATTGAAATCATAATGAAAGTTCTCTCTCCTTTTTAAACGGTAAGGCTAGAGATAGTATTTATATGAAGAATATCCCTTCATCCTCACCTTATCACCAAGAGAGAAGTGACTTTCGACACTTATTTTGTTGCCAGTGAATAATCATTTTTTGACTTTTGTAAGAGCTCTAATACAGTCAAATAACCATTACATGCAGACTGCATCTAATCCATTTCTTTCCCAAATCAAAAGTAATCAAACAAAAAAGCATTTTCATTGAAATTTAATATTCTCTGAAAATGCCTGATATAAATGAAACTCAATACGTTTCATCATCTATTAAATGTATAAAAGAACATCTATATCTCAATTATGGTATTAGTACAGCCAAATAACTAAAAATTATCAGGACTTTCCAAACGTTTCACTTCTTGGACTCGCTCAGGATTATGCACTGCTGCAATACCATCATCGGCTTTAATATCAATCAAGGCCTCTGGCTGATAAACGATAATAGTTTCATTGCCTTGCGTATCTTCACCTATGATATACTTAAACCCTTTACGGTTCATTCTATTGCATAATCGTTGATACCAGCCCTTAAAACCAGTCTTTTCCTCATTCGGATTGTAGTAAAAAGCATTCATAACTGCTGGTAATCCCAAACCACAAACAACCCCTGAGAGCAACACTGCGATAAAGGTATAGCCGATCAGGATACTGCTGTATTCGCTCAACTCGGGTACGTTGGCAACAGCTAAGATCAGCGCTAGAGAAATTCCCCCACGCACCCCACCCCATGACAGAATAGCCAAACTACCGTTATAGCTTTTCTTACGGAAAGATGGGAAAAAAGCAAAAGATAAATAGTTGGCTGCAAAACGTGAAGCATGCAGAATAATAAAAGCGACGATGCCACCAAAGATCAAACTAAAACTGAGATCTAAAATAAACAGTTCCAAACCAATTAAGGTAAATAAGAACGAGTTAATAATCCCTTCAACCGTATGCCAAAAATGGTTTACTTCACGTATTTCACGTTCTTGTAAAATTTCTTTCCACTTGTTCCCTACGATCAAACCACCTATAACGCATGCAATCGGTGCTGAGGCATGCGCAAACAATGCAACCAAATACGAACCACAAGCCAAGAGTGCTGTGGTTAAAATGAGGGATTCCATTTCGTGCTTACCACGCAGTAAACGCAGAATTCCTAAACCAAATGCCCAACCAATAATAACAGCGACAAAAATTTCATAGAGTAAGGTCTGTAATACACCTATAACAGTAAAGTTTTCACCTTGTAAGACATTTAATAAAGTCATAAACAAGGCAATACACATCGCATCATTAAACAGTGATTCGCCTTCGAGCTTGACCATTAAATGATGTGGTGCACGTATAGAACTGAGCACGCCTTTGATCCCAATCGGATCCGTTGCACCCAATGCGGCACCCAACAGTAAAAGTACCAATAAATCGACATGCTGCCCAATCAGGAACTGATAACCATAGAGCGCCACCCCAAAGAACACGGCACACAATACCAGCGCAATACTGGCTAAAATACTGATCGGTTTCCAATGACTACGTAAATCTGAAACTTTGAACTTCAATGCGGATGAGGTCAAAATGAAGCAGATCACACCATTGATTAGAAAGTCATAAAAATCAATGTGCCGTACAGCATCTTCAATGTTATGAATATTGATGGTTATAAACTGATTGCCACTTAGCAGACTTGCACCCCACTGCAAAATAAAGACAAAAATAGCAGAAACAATCGGCACGCCGATGGCTTGGGGAAAACCTAAAATACGTTTATTAAAAATAGTGGTTGCAATAGATAATGCAAAAATAACGGTAAAAACTTGTAGAAAAAAATAATTTCCCATTGAACTTCCAAATTGGGCGGTGGGGCTGATTACGACTTTAGATCCTTATTTAGACCATAAATAATGATGCCATAAACATGCTTCGTCAAAATATTCTAATCATTTTTACATCCCAAGCCCGAAAAAAATAATTTTTTTAACATTTCTTTTGATGATGAATTAACATAGTGCCGATGCATGTCTTTTATGCGTGATCTTCCCCATTTTTAAAGTTTGATCTCCTATGCCATTCACCTTTAAAACAGTCTTTCGAATGTTCTTCGCACTGATTATTTTCTTAACAACTTTTGCGTTGTTTTTGACTTGTTTTGCTAAAGGCAAAGATATCTGGCAAGCAGACCAGAATTTTGCCGCAGCACAAAGTTTTAAAATGAACTCTAGCCCTGAGCAAACTTTGGTTTTACTTTCAAATAATAAAGCCCCAGATGAGCATATTTATTTGCATGTGGCGAATCAAGGCTATATTGCTAAACTCAGTTGCGATCATTATTTAACTGACATTTGTGTGGATGACTACAACGAACAACATACCCGTCAAATTCAATCCATTGAACTTTTCAAAGCAGGTCCGTTTAATTATATCCAACAAGTCAGTTATCTCGACACTCGTACTCAGCAAATCAAAACGTTGCGTTACACAGCAGAGCAGATTCAACAATTTTACCGTGCCGATGTGAGTAACTTAAAGTATGTGATTTTTGGTGTATTGCTATTTGCACTCATCGCACTTTATGTAAGCGTGCGTGTTGCACGAAACTTTAAACAATTCTTAAACCGATAAAAATCCAATATATCGAAATAAAAAAGGCGTTTAATCGCCTTTTTTATTACAAATAGCTTAAATTGCCTGATTAAAGGTATCACAACTGTTGAGCTGGCCAGATTTGAATCCTGTCTCAAACCATTTCATACGTTGCTGACTGGTTCCATGGGTAAAGCTATCTGACACAACCTGACCAGTTGCACGCTTTTGCAAGTAATCATCGCCAATCTTATTTGCAGCATCCATGGCTTCTTCAATATCACCCTGTTCTAAGAACTGAGTACGTTGATTATTATGATGCGCCCAGACACCCGCTAAACAGTCAGCTTGTAACTCTTGGCGTACTGATAAAGCATTGCCTTGAGTTTGTGAACCCTGCGCACGTGCCTGCTGCACCTGTTCAGAAATACCCAAAAGCGTCTGAATATGATGCCCGACTTCATGCGCGACGACATAAGCTTGAGCAAAGTCACCCGCTTGGTCTTGACGGTTCAGTTCGGTTTGGTTTTGTTCACCACCAATCCCCATCTGCGTACGCATATCTTTAAAGAAAGCGGTGTCGATATATACTTTTTGATCTGCAGGGCAGTAAAACGGTCCCATCGCAGATTGAGCAGTACCACAACCTGAATTCACCGCGCCAGAAAACATCACCAACTTCGGTGGGACATATTGCTGCCCTAACTGCTGTTGGAACACTTGGCTCCACGTGTCCTCGGTATCTGCCAGTACTGTCCCAACAAATTCAATAGCCTCTTGCTGGTCAGGTGTCGGATTCTCCAAACCTTGAGTTTCAGATGTTCCCGTTTGAGCCGTCACTTGCTTGGTGGCTTGATACGCCTGCTGTGGGTCGACGCCCAAAAACTTCCATGCCACAAATGCCACAATCAACCCTAAGATGCTGATCCCACCTGCTTTAACACCGCCACCACCGCGACGATCTTCTACATTACTACTGACTCGACGTCCCTTCCAACGCATAGCACGCTTCCTTTTTCTAATTCATGCCTAACTGATTCAGTTTATGCCTTTTTTGACGTCGGCCAAACTTTTTTAATCAAACTTACGATAGCTAAAACAATCAAACCCGCCACAAAACCAATCACCAGATTTATCAATGTTGGTGTCAATGCACCTACGATGCTACCCACAGTTGGGATATGTTCAGCATAATCCACTGAACCTTCAGTGAAATGATGTAATAAAGGCACACCATGCGAAATGATGCCCCCCCCCACCAAAAACATCGCGATCGTTCCCACAATGGTCAAAGTCTTCATCAACTTCGGTGCAAAAGCCAATAAACCACGACCAATACTTTGCTTCACAGAAGACGCCTGTTCAGTCAAATACAATCCCAAATCATCAATTTTGACAATCATTGCGACAAAACCATATACCCCTACTGTCATAATGATAGCAATTACGGATAGCACCATGACTTTGGTCGAAAAAGTAGCAGCAGCTACAGTTCCTAATGAAATTACCACAATTTCTGCCGACAAAATAAAGTCGGTACGAATCGCCCCTTTGACCTTATCTTTTTCAAAAGTTGCCAAATCCGTTTCAATCGCTGCTATTTCATGACTGGCTTCTTCTTCAGTTTTGGCTTTTTTATGATGCAGGCTGTGTAAAACTTTCTCCACCCCTTCATAGCATAGAAATAAACCACCAATCATAAGTAAAGGCGTAATCAACCACGGGGCAACCACACTAATCAACAGCGCAGCAGGGACTAAAATCAGTTTATTAATAAATGAGCCTTTGGCCACCGCCCAAACTACAGGCAACTCACGGTCAGTACGAACTCCACTCACCTGCTGCGCATTTAGAGCTAAGTCATCACCAAGAACCCCTGCTGTTTTCTTCGCTGCCATTTTACTCATGACAGCAACGTCATCTAATATCGTGGCAATATCGTCTAGTAATATTAATAAGCTACTCGCCATTTATTTTTATCCATCTTAAGAATTTTGACATTTTAATCTGTGATTTAGCCTTTTGAATATTTGTTTTTTGAAATTTGCCTGAATTTTATATTTTTTTCGCTCCCATTTTTTTAACACTGACATTCAAAAAGATTATGCCGTACAATGTCTGCATTCTTTGAAAATAGCATGTCGCTAAGACGACTTTGGAAATAAGTAATGAGTAATCAAGACAACCGTCCTGTGATTTTGACAGGCGACCGTCCAACGGGACAACTTCATTTAGGGCACTTTGTAGGATCTTTACGTTCTCGCGTAGGTTTACAGGATTCTCACCATCAGCATTTACTCTTAGCAGATGCACAAGCTTTCACAGACAATGCAGATAACTTTGAAAAAGTACGCCGCAATATTATTGAAGTTGCTACTGATTACTTAGCCGTGGGTATTGACCCAACCAAAACCACCATTTGTGTGCAATCCAGCTTACCTGCACTGAATGAACTGACTATGTTGTATCTCAACTTTGTGACCGTATCTCGTTTAGAGCGTAACCCCACGATCAAATCTGAAATTCAGATGCGTGGTTTTGAGCGTGATATCCCAGCGGGTTTCCTATGCTACCCAGTTGCACAAGCAGCAGATATCACCGCATTTAAAGCAACGGTTGTACCTGTGGGTGAAGACCAAATTCCAATGATCGAACAGACCAATGAAATCGTGCGTCGTTTAAACCGCCAAATTGGTCAAGAATTACTTCCAGAGTGTAAAGCGCTACTTTCGAACGTAGGCCGTTTACCAGGCTTTGATGGCAAAGCCAAAATGTCTAAATCGTTGGGTAATACGATTGTGCTTGATGCATCAGATAAAGACATCAAAAAAGCAGTTAATGCAATGTACACTGATCCGAACCACTTACGTATTGAAGATCCAGGTCAAGTCAAAGGCAATATTGTATTTACTTATTTAGATGCTTTTGATCCAAACAAAGAAGAAGTTGAAGAACTCAAAGCACATTATCGTCGTGGTGGCTTAGGTGATGGTACTGTGAAAAAACGCCTTGAAGGCGTGTTGAAGGAACTGATTACCCCAATTCGTGAACGTCGTATGGAACTTGCAAAAGATCCTGATTACATCATGGATATTTTGAAAACAGGCACAGACAAATGTCGCGACATTACGCAACAAACTTTAGATGAAGTGAAATCTGGTTTAGGCGTATTTCACTTCTAAATTGATTCGCAATTAAAATACGTTTCAATGAGCGACTAGAAGCCTTTCTATTTGAGAAAGGCTTTTTTGAAAATAAAATAAGCTATTTTCAACTTAAAAGTGACATTTTACGTCGCTTGTTAACCTAAATTTACAGTACTTAACGTGAATACTCATGAAATAACCGTCCTCAGCGATTATTATAACTTCATAGCTTAGATTAACCTCTGAGATATAACATTTCTCCTTTTTACCGAAACTGTGTAACAACAGATTCGTAGTTCTACGCAATGAAAACCCCAATCATTGCGTATTTTTTTGTCTGAATTTTATAAAACCACATGCAAACTCTTGCCAATTTATGCTGTAACTCGCTTAGACATTCATTAATTTGGGTGCTATGCTAAAGTTCAGTTTTAATACAATTCTGTTTAAAAATTTATACTTAACAGACAACAGCATAAAAATAGAGAATCTTTTAAATGTGGGAATTATTTACTCACCCTTCTAATTTAATTTTTAGCATTTGTTTATGCCTAATGTTTCTATTGGGGCTTCTGGAACTGATTTTATTGGTTTTTGGTGGAGGTTCACAAGGTTTACTCGACCAATTCTTACCCGATGATCTCAGTACGTCTAAAGATGTTGATATTGCTTTAGATGCTGATCAGGGCTGGCTGAATGCTTTATTAGACTGGCTCTTTATCGGTCGTGTTCCTTTATTGGTCTGGCTGATTATCTTTCTGACTTTATATAGTTTAACTGGCTTTATTCTGCAATCCATAATTCAGAGCTTCACTGCCACATATTTCAGTGCATGGATTATCGCACCACTTTGTCTTGTCGTCTCGATGCCTTTCATTCGCTATAGTGCAATGCTGATTGCCAAGATTTTACCTCAAGATGAAACCACAGCCATTTATAGTGAAGAGCTGATTGGTCGCACAGCTTTGATTGTTTTGGGAGAAGCGAAAGTCAACTCGCCTGCGCAAGCACGCGTAAAAGACCAATTTGGACAAACCCACTATATTATGGTTGAACCCGAAGCTGATATTCATTTTTCACAAGGTCAAGAAGTCATTTTGACCCAAAAAACCCATATTGGCTTTAAGGCCATTTCCGTTTAATCACTTTTTAATTCTTCATTTATAACTTTAAATAAAATCGAGATCATTATGCTCACAAACAATCTCTATAACATTCTTATTCTTGCAGGGATTATCTTTGCTGCCCTCGTCATTATCGGCATTATTATTGCCCGTTTATACCGTCGTTCAAGCAAAGAAATTTCTTTTGTTCGTACTGGTTTTGGTGGTGAAAAGGTCATTTTAGGTGGAGGTGCAATTGTACTACCAGTCCTACATGAAATTATCCCTGTCAATATGAATACCCTGCGCTTAGAAGTTCGTCGTGCCGATGACCAAGCACTAATTACTCGTGACCGTATGCGCGTCGACGTGATGGCAGAATTCTATGTTCGTGTAAAGCCTATGGCTGAGTCGATTGCAATTGCCGCGCAAACCTTGGGTCAAAAAACCATGTCGCCGAATGAGTTAAAAAACTTAGTCGAAGGTAAATTTGTGGACTCACTGCGTGCCGTTGCCGCAGAAATGGCGATGGAAGAGTTACATGAAAAACGTGTAGATTTCGTGCAAAAAGTACAACAAGTGGTGTCTGAAGACTTGCATAAAAACGGCTTAGAACTTGAAACTGTGTCTTTAACAGGTCTAGACCAAACAGGCTTTAAATATTTTAACCCGCAAAATGCCTTCGATGCTGAGGGTTTAACCAAGCTAACTGAAACCATTGAAGACCGCCGTCGTAAACGAAATCACATCGAGCAAGATGCTGACCTTGCCATTAAAACCAAAAACCTAGAAGCAGAACAAGCACGCTTGCAGATCTTACGCGAAGAAGAATACGCAAAACTACAACAAGAACGTGAAATTGCGGTTCGTCGTGCAGAACAACTGGCCGAGATTGCTTCTCAAGAAGCTGTGAAAAAACGTGAAGCAGAAGAGGCACGTATTGCAGCTGAACGTGAAGTTGAACTAAAACGCATCAGTGCTGCACGAGATGTAGAAAGTCAAAATATTCAAAAATCACAAATTATTGAACAAGCTCAGGTTGAACAGAAGAAAACTATTGAACTTGCAGAACAGTCTCGTGCCATTGCAATTGCTGAAAAATCGCGTGAAGAATCCGAAGCCAAAGCCTCTGCTGACCGTGCTCGTGCTGAAGCGGTTAAAGCTGAAGAAGAAGTGATTACAGTCCGTGAAACACAACGTGCTGAGCGTCAAAAAGCTGTTGAATTGGTCGCTGCAAAACAAGCCGCTGAGAAAGATGCAATTGCGATTACCGTGGCTGCTGAAGCAGGTAAACAAGCTGCTGCAGATGATGCCGAAGCAGTTCGTATTGCAGCAGAAGCTCAAGCCGAGCAAGCTCGCTTAAAAGCTAAAGGTGAATCAGATGCCAAAATTCTTTTAGCGCAGGCGATGGAAAAACAATACCAAGTCGATGCCGATGGTACACGTGCAGTGAATGAAGCCAACAATGTACTGTCCCCTGAACAGGTGGAAATGCAAATTCGTTTGGCGCTATTGAAATACTTACCAGAAATCATTCGTGAAAGTGTTAAACCAATGGAAAACATTGATGACATTAAGATCTTACAAGTCAATGGCTTAGGAAATGTAGGCACAGTATCATCAACATCCTCAGATGGCACAGAACAATCCTCTGTAGCACTGTCCGATCAGGTGGTAAACAGTGCCCTACGCTATCGCACTCAAGCACCTTTGATTGATAGTTTAATGAATGAACTAGGGATTCAAGGCGGTGACATTAATGGCTTAACCCAAAGTTTAAAACCACAAAATGTAAAAAGTGCATAAATTTTCTTATCTAAAAAACGCGACGATGAGTCGCGTTTTTTATTCCGTTATCACAGCTTTATCGCTTAAAAGAGGGAAACAGACATTTCAAAAAATCTACTAAACATCTGATTTAAATTCCAAACTGCCCTCATCCCTACTGAAATTAAAGCACTGTTTAGCCGAAACCTAACATCATATTTTTGATGTTTAAAGTCTCCTATACGGAGCCTATGCAAGCATTCTTATTGAGAATATGCTGAACCTATTTGAGCTACACTCTGTATTCACACGCAATCTTTAAAACAGTCGCACCCAAAAAATCCGTATCAACTGCCCACGATCATAGGGAAAACTTGACAGGTACTCATATCCAATTTTATTTCTTTTGTTAACCTTAATTTCTACACCATAACCAAATGAAATGCTAAGCGCATCCAAATCAGAACTGTGAAACTCTCCAGTCCCTAATTTATGGCTCAAACTATCTACATTGTAAGCTGTATAGTTAAATACTCGGATATACTCATTCTCATAAAAATCATTATTCATCAGTGTATAATTTTTTTCTTCTTCTTCATGTTGTTCCGCTAAGTCCTGATAATGATGAAAAATTTCATCGCCCATAAACTCAACCAAATAGACATCTTCATTTTCAGCATAGGCCGTATTAATCGGTAACCATAACAACAATAAAAAACGACTAAAGCACAAATGAATGGAATTCAACATCTATAATATTGTTCTACGAAAAATTAGTATATAAATAAAGAATATAACACAGCCATTCAATAAAATAGCGATCGCAAGCAATACGAAATATCCATGACATTGGCTTTAGCTACAATCCTCACTGTTTTTGTTCAACAGCTTCAGCAGCTTATGGCCATACAATGGATTTCTTGCATCAGTCATTTTTTGAGCTGTATTGAAATCACAATGAAAGTTCCTTCTCCTTTGTAAAGGAGAGGGCTAGGAAGAGGATTTATAAGAAGAATCCGCCTTCATTCTAAGCTTTTCAACAAGAGAGAAGTGACGTTCAACACTTATTTTATTGCCAATGAATGATCATTCTTTGACATTTACAAGACCTCTAATGCCTTGCGGTTTAATCTACCTACAAATTTAAGCTCACACAAGCATACATAAAAACGCCCCTCACGCTTGGCTTTTCGATTACAGTATTTATTCATACTCTGTTTTTCATGAAACACCATGGTTTATTTTTTAAAGCATAAAAAACTGAACATATTACTCACCTGTATAACCACACTGCCCCTGTTCGCATGTAATGTTATACATCAACCAACGCCTCCCGTTCTGATCAAAAACCACCCAATAGATACCATTGTTGCAGAGTATCAAGCACAAAATATTCAACTTTCTACCGCAACAAAAATTGATCAGATGCGCATTATGCATATTGATTTAGACTATGTTTTCGACCCCAATAAAAAACAGCAACAGCAAAATATTCAAACCTTGATTTCTCGCATTCAACAGATTCAGCCGAATACCATTTTTCTACAAGCTTTTGCCGACCCAGATGCTAATGGTTCAGCAGACCAAGTTTATTTTGAAAATAGACATATTCCAACGCGTGATAATTTATTCCCGCAAGTTTTGCGCGAAATTCGACAACAAACTCAGGTAAAGCAAGTCTATGCATGGCTTCCTCTCATAGCATGGGAATTTCCTCGACAAGACCAATTACAATATGTGGAAAATAGTCAAAAAGTGTCAAATGCTTATATTCGTATCAGCCCCTTTGACCCTAAGAATATGAAATTGGTTACTGAGATATTCAATGATTTTATAAGCAGAAATAAAGTCGACGGCATTTTGTACCATGACGACATAACCCTTAATGATCATGAAGATGTATCTATCGTAGCCGAAAAAATGTATGGAGCATGGGGATTTAAAGATCTATCTATACTCCATGATCCAAAGCACCCTGAACAGTTTAAATTTGCACAGTATAAAACTGCTTATTTGGACCAGTTTGCAGCGGGCTTAAGCCAAGTTTTAAGAAAACAGCAGCCGAATTTACTCACCGCTCGTAACATGTATGCACCAGTTGTGCTCAATCCAAAGAGCGAACAGTGGTTCAGTCAATCCCAAGCCAGTACCCTAGCCTATTATGACTATAATGCAATTATGGCGATGCCTTATATGGAGGATAGTCCGAATCATCGTCAATTTTACTTGGACCTGATTGCTCAGGCCAAAAAATACGACCCAAACTTGGATCGTACTATTTTTGAACTTCAAGCCATCAACTGGAAAAATAATCAGAAAATTTCCAGCTCTGAGCTCGCTGAAACCATGCAGTTACTTAAACAACACGGCGTTAAGCATTTTGGTTATTATCCAGATGATTTTGTACAACAACATCCACACGTAGCGGCTTTGAATCCAGTGTTTTCGCCTGATCATTTAGATCATAAGTAGTCAGTTCACCATCCTCACTGTAGTGTAAGGTAATGTTGTCTGCATATTGCAAACGTTTAATATCTGTCGTGCTGACACGAAAACTATGCGCAAGTTCAGATGGCATGACATTGCTCGGAAATAAGCGCTTCTCATTATTATGAAACCGATACCAATTATAACTCGCCCAAATAAACAGACACAGAATGAAAAACGTAATCAACCCTGTTAAATGAAACAGATTCAAGGGCTTCCGTGGCATTTCTGCCACAATCAATTGCTCATAAACTAAGCTTCCTTCAAATAACCAAAACAGAACTGTGAGTAATGGTAAAAACAACCACATCCACGTGATCCACCCAAGCGCCAACAGACTATAACCTGCTGTTTTATTTCGAACATATTCTGGTCGGTCTATATAGCTAGGGATGTCTAGTAAGTTTTCATCAGTAATTATTTTAAAGTTTTCAGTTTTTTGCATCTTTGGTCTCTCCTCTAAAACCACGGTCTGGACTCACCCATCGAGCACGCTTTTGCGTTTTCAATAAGGTTTTCGGTACAGAAACGACCGTTGTCATCATGGTTAACAGCCAAAAGAACAGTGGATACCAAATCACCCAAAAATAATTTCTCAAAATACGACCACGATCATATCGGTTATCAATCATCAAACTGACAAAGAACTGAATAAGGCAGGTAACCCCTAAAATTACCCCATACCACTGCGGGATAAAGGACTGAATCGCCCACTCACCAGGTAATGGAAAAAACAAACCGTAGAGATATAAAATAATGATACCGAACATCACATAGGCCCAGAGGATACTGATCATAGACTCAATCGCGACTGGCCACATACGGCGTAAACGCCAGTTAAACATTTGTTTGGTATAGGCCAATAAAACCTCTATTCCACCTTGCGCCCAACGTAAACGTTGCTTCCATAAGCCAATAAAGGTCTCTGGCATATAAATATAGCCGAGTGCATTTGGCACATAGTGCAGATCCCAATGGTCAAATTGCAAACGCCATGACACATCAATATCTTCAGTAATCATGTCGTCACGCCAGTATCCAATACGATCCAAAGCAGTTTTACGGAATCCGACCAATACCCCAGACACCGTAAATATCCGACCATAAGTCCGTTGTGAACGTTTAATGAGACCAATAATAGATGAGAACTCACCGACCTGAATTTTGCCTAAAATACTTGAACGGTTGATAATTCGAGGGTTCCCCGTCACAGCCCCCACACGTGGAAATCGTGTTAAATGGTGCATCATCCATAGCACAGCATGTGGGTGCAATAAAGCGTCACCATCTATACAAATCAGATATTCATGCTGACTGACCATAGCTCCCGCTTTTAGTGCATAAGCTTTTCCTTGGTTTTCAGCTAAATGCACCACACGTAAACGTGAGTAAGTTTGCTGTAACTCATCTAGAATTTCAGCGGTTTTATCGCTACTGCCATCATTAATCGCAATCACTTCAAAGTCAGGATATTGCGTTTGCATGGCGTATTTAATGGTTTCTCGAACTTGATCTTCTTCATTGAAACAAGGAATCAAAATACTACAGGCATGCTCACTTGGTTGTGGAACATCATTCTCCCGATATTCACGTTTTAAATAGAACCATATTCCGCCTGCAATCCATAGCCAAGCCATAAAGAGTGGATATAAAAATGCAAAACCAAAATAGTAGTCGCTAAATCTTAAATTAAATAACCATTGCATTATTTTTTCTCCAAAACTTTTTGAGTAAATGGATCGCGGTAATTCAATGGGCTGCTATTTAAACTCAGCTCAGGATAAAAATTTTGATGAATCACCTTCGCAAGATTAAAGCTGTAATTATTTACACCTACTTTTTGAATCGCTAAACTTCTCAGTTGTTGATAACTCTTTTTGAGCTGTTTTACCTGTTGGGTGCTAAGCGGAGTTGGGACATTAAAGCTCGCAATCAAATACTGCTGCTCTTTTTCATTCAAAGTTTTAAGTTGTTTAACAAAGGCATTAAATACCTCTGGTTGTTGGATAGGATCTAGCTCAACATAAAGAAAATCTGCATACTCTAAGGTATAGTCTAATAAAGGCTTTAAACCGTCTAACTGGGTTTGTTCTAAATTAACTTTCAGCGCTGTTTGGTAATTATTACTGATATTGGCATAGTACTTTGCCTGCTCCTTGGTTCGCTCTTTGATTTTAAAGACGCGATTTACTTGAGCTTCGCAATTAGGAGTCCATTTTTGCTGACCAATCGCGCAGTCTAGCATCGAACCCGTATCCAACATTAACCCTTCAATCGAGCTATTATTCTTTACCAAGTCAGCCGTCAACATCGCAAGGTCTACATTCTGTTCAGTTTCCAAGCTGATTGGGAGCTCGGCATAAACACGGTTAGCAATACGTGTCCGTGACTGCCATACCACACGATTCAGCATATCTTGCTGCATTTTCAACTGCCGATTGGGGAAATATGCAGCATCAATTTTTCCATCACCGTTGCTATCTGACACGGCTTTAAGAATCAAGGTATTGGTTTTTAAACCGTCGACACGATCCAATAACTGTCCGAGTTTCTGATTAAACTGCTCATTATCGACCGATTGCATTTCTGCTAAATCAAAACGCAAAAAACTCTTCCGCTGCTTATAAGGTGCTCGGACATAATTCAAAAACTCCAACATTTCCTGATTAATCATTTCAGGTGTTGGGTTATCCATAATCAAAGCACGTTGATATGTTTTTACCGAGTCTGCCAAGGGAGCAACACTACCTAAACTAAAAGACATCGGTAAACCTGCTTTAGCTGCCAATTCTTCACTTTCCGCAGTGACTGCACCATAAGGCCAGAAAATAGCGCGACTATTTATAGCCAGCTCACGATCTAATACCTGTTTTGATTTTTTTAAGTCGGCAACCACTCGACTGCGATATTCAGCCTCTGTTTCATAAGTTTTTTGTTTTTCAAAATATTGACGAGTAATGGCTGCTGGTTCCATATTTTGCTGTGGGTTCGCCAAAATGCCACGGTGTAAATTATCAGAGTGAGATACAAATTCAGCATAACCTGATGCAGCCATTTCACGCATTTGTGGCCATGTCATTAAGTTGCCTACACCGTATGCCTCATAGGCATCTTTGGTATTACCATTAATCCAGCTGGTTGGTATTGCAAATACTGCTGGCGTTTTATACTGCTTTAACAGTGGAAAAACCCGGTTATAACTACTCAATGCCCCATCATCAAAAGTTAATAGTAAAGCCTTGTTAGGTAATATTTTTTTTCCCTGCCTTGCCAGCCAAATATCTTCTAGACGAATCGGCTGCCACCCTTCACGCTGTATCCACTCTAGATACTGCGCCAGATTTTTGGTGCTAATCGCGTACACATCACGATCACCACTTTTTGCAACATCATCCCGTACATCATGAAAAGTTAAAGTCACAAACTGATTATCTTGTAATTTAATTTGTTTAGGTTTTTGCAATTCTGCATATGAAAGGTTTGGAACAAAGAGTGTTCCCGTTAAACTCATTGCGATTAATATATTGATGAATTTTTTCATTAGAAGCGCCCCTCAAAGCCAATCACCCCATAAGTACGTTTCTCAGAATCACCATCATAAGGATGGATTCCCCAACCTATGCCGTAATTGAGCTTCCATGTTCTCGACAGTTGCCAATCATGTTGGTAATAAATGTTATAAATTGCTTCTGCCGAATAGTCTTTTTGCTTATACGTCCCTACACTTGCTTCAAAGTGCTGACTAAAATGGCGATCATAATGACGCCATGTCATCCACTCATGCTCTAAGCCGACTTCTAAACTGTAATTCGACTCAGGATTAAAATAATCCACGCGGACATCATCATTTTGACCGTAATAGCCCCGTAAAATGGCTTGCGTAATATGATGTGGTGCTTGATAAATCTGTTGCCTAAAATAGGCAGCCACTTCTTGGCGCGTATTGTTATCATCAATATCCGTCAGTTGATAAGTTGCCCCTGCCTTACGAGACTCATTCTGCTGCCAGTCAAAACCCAAGCTGTAAGACTGTCCTTCATCACCATTGCGTATAGCTTGCAAGGGAATATCGGCTTGGCTGTTATAAGCCAAATGATAGTTCCAATGATCATTCAACCACTGTGACCATTGTAGTTCAGCACCTAGACGATCTCCGTTTGTAGTCTGCGATAATGCAATACTTGCTGATTTTCGTTTTGATGCCCATTCAAGTCCAAGTCCAATCCGATTATCTTTCACCTTGCCGTCATCAAACTCAGACCAACGATAGTCCTGCATAGCATAAGCACGATAGTTATCATAAAACCAAGGGCTATTCAGACGCGTTTGATGCTCGCGCTCACGCGAACCTTTTAACTGCCCAAGTAAGTCACGACTGTCAGATTTGCTTTTTGAAAGCATACTTTGGTGCTGAATAGTTGGTCGATTACGGTCATTCAACTCTTTCTGGCTAAGTCGAACCCCTGTATCTAAAGGTGAGCGTTGCATTAAATCTGCATTCTGAGCACGCCAAGCCTGAATATTTCCAAGAGCTTGATTATTTTGCATATGGTTAATACGCGTTGCCTGATCAATCGGCTCTACCCCTTGTAGTTGGGATAAGTTACTTTCAGATAGTTTTGGTTTTTCTCGCCAACGCTGAATTAAAGCAAGATTGTTTTGATAACTCACATTATTAGGTGCTTGTGCCACCAACTGCTCAAAATAATGTTCAGCTTTGGCATGTTCATTACGATAGGCATAGTTCAGACCTTTTAAACCCAAATATTCAAAACGGTCATCGTGTGTTGTTCTATTTACACCTTTTGCATTGCTGTATTTAAAAGTCGGTAATAAATGATCCATCTGAACAATCAACTGATCAGCTTGCTTAAACTTTTCTTGTTCAATCAGAGAATAATACAAACCTGCATAGACGTCGTAATTAGGATAATTTTTTTCTAATAGTAAACTGCGATAATACACTTCCGCTTGCTTAGGCTGACGCAATCTCAAATAACTGTCTGCCGCAGCATGACGTACATAAGCAGGCATATCCGCAATTGGCAAATTCACTTTTTTTAATTCAGCTAAAACCTCATGAGATGCTTGTCGTGCATTTAAAGCATAGCTGTAGTCATAATAAAACTTGCGACGAAGCGCCTGATCTTCGGGTAACTCAGTTTTATAACGCTGCATTGCCGCAATCACTTGATCAAGCTTGTTATAGGCTTGCATACCTTGATCACGATAGGTCAACATACGCTGGGACTGAATTGCATTTTGGATACGTTGAGAAAACTCATTAAGCTTTACACTATGACGCAAGTTTGGACGTAATTCATTTAAACCATGACTTTGAATATATTCCTCAGCTTCAACATAAGCACTATTCACCATCAGGGCTAAAACATATTGCTCTTGTAGATCAGGATTGACCTGTTGGTTCAGTGCTGCCTCTGAGCTTTCCAATGCTTCAATCGGCATACTCAGAACGCGGTAGGCATATGACATTTGTGCTAAATAGTCAGGGCTGAGTTGTTCTGTTTTGACTTGTGCCAGTAATTTTTTTGCTTGAACCGTTTGTCCAGCCTCTGCATTTAATACAACTTGCCACACTAACCATTGCTGTTGTTTACTCTGTTGGTAAAACATTTCAGCCCAGTTTGCAGCGGTATTGAACTGTCTTAAATCGCGCTGAGCCTTCACAACACTTAACCATGCATATTCAGGAAAACGTTGAACACTAATATCTTGTAAATGGGCTAGATCTGATGCAGTTACTTTCTGATGCGCATAGGCACTGACCATATAATCTGCAATGAGCTTTTGATTTTGTGGTTGTTGTGCCAATAAAGCCCTTAACCGTTCGAGACCTTGATCAACTTGACCTGATCGAATCAAAACAACACTCTCTTCTCGGAGTTGATCAATGTTATCTGCTGCTTGCAAAAGTGTTACAGGGCAAGTGCTAGCTAAAATACAAATCATCCATATTGGCTTTTTATAATTCATATACTTTTCACACTATGTAAATAAAGATCACCACATAATTAAATTATGTGACTTCAATCACATTGTATTTTCGTAGTAAGTGAAATCCAACCAATTTTCGTCATGAAAAATGTAAGAAAAACGGAGATTTTTTACGGGACTCTATTAGATATGTCTATGAAATAATAAAAAAATCCCCAATTTTGGGGATTCTCTAAAGCTTTAAGTCTGTGCTTAAGCCAAACCTTTCTCTTTAAGTACTTGTAACATTGTAGAGCCTAATTCTGCGGGACTACGCGTGTAAGCCATTCCTGCTTTTTCAAATGCCGCGAATTTTTCTTCAGCAGTCCCTTTACCACCCGAAATAATTGCTCCAGCATGTCCCATACGTTTGCCCTTCGGCGCTGTTACACCTGCGATATAACCAACGACAGGTTTAGTCACATGAGACTGAATATATTCAGCTGCCTCTTCTTCAGCAGTACCACCAATCTCACCAATCATGATAATCGCTTCAGTTTGCGGATCGTCTTGGAACAGTTTCAAACAATCAATTTGGTTCATCCCTGGAATTGGATCACCACCAATACCGATACAAGTTGATTGCCCTAAACCCAGTTTGGTCGTTTGTGCAACCGCTTCATAGGTCAAGGTACCAGAACGTGAGATAATCCCAATTTTACCGGGTTGGTGAATATGACCTGGCATAATCCCGATTTTACATTCACCTGGTGTGATAATGCCTGGACAGTTTGGACCAATCAAACGCGTACCATTACCATTGGTTTCAAGATAACGCTTAGCTTTGAGCATATCTAAAGTTGGCACACCTTCGGTAATCACCACAATCAGTCCAACACCTGAGTCCACTGCTTCAATAATTGAATCCAAGACAAACGGAGCTGGGACATAAATCACAGTTGCATCTGCACCTGTACCAGCAACTGCATCTTTCATCGTGTTAAATACAGGTAAATCAAGGTGCGTTGTGCCACCTTTACCAGGTGTTACGCCACCAACGACTTTTGTTCCATAATCCAGCGCTTGTGCTGAGTGAAAAGTACCATTTTTACCTGTAAAACCTTGTACCAATACTTTGGTGTCTTTATTAATTAATACGCTCATATTGATACTCCTTACGCTTTTACTGCAGCAACGATTTTTTCTGCGGCATCTGACAAACCATTTGCAGAAATAAGTTTTAAACCTGATTCATCAAGTAATTTGGCACCCAATTCAGCATTGTTCCCTTCTAAACGAACAACCACAGGCACAGTTACATTTACTTCTTGAACCGCTGCAATAATCGCTTCAGCAATCATGTCACAACGTACAATTCCACCAAAGATATTAATCAACACCCCTTGCACAGAGGTATCTGCCAAAATAATTTTAAACGCTTCAATTACACGGTCTTTGGTTGCACCACCACCCACATCTAGGAAGTTCGCAGGTTGCCCCCCGTAAAGTTTAATAATGTCCATAGTGGCCATAGCAAGGCCTGCACCATTGACCATACACCCAATGTTGCCTTCAAGTGCAACGTAGTTCAGGTCAAATTCAGATGCTTTTAACTCGCGTTCATTTTCCTGCGATTTATCTCGTAGCGCCGCAATTTCAGGCAAACGATATAAAGCATTTGAGTCAATCCCAACTTTGGCATCTACACATAAAATATCGCCATTTTCACGTACTGAAAGTGGGTTAATTTCAAAAAGAGCAAAGTCATTTTCAATGAAGGCTTGATATGCCGCAGACATCACTTTGACGAATTGATTTACTTGTCCATCCTTCAAATTCAACTTAAATGCAACTTCACGTGCTTGGAAAGGCTGTAAGCCAACCAAAGGATCAACTTCTACTTTGATAATTTTTTCTGGGGTTTCTTCTGCAACTTTTTCAATTTCAACACCACCTTCAGTCGATGCCATGAAAGTCACACGACGGCTTGAGCGGTCAACCACAGCGCCTAAATACAGTTCACGCTCTACAGGATAAACATCTTCCGCGACAAGCACACTGTTGACAGGTTGACCATGGCTATCTGTTTGATAGGTAACGAGGTTGGTCCCGATGATGCTCTTTGCATATTCTGCAGCTTCTGTTGCTGACTTAACAACTTTTACACCACCTGCCTTACCACGGCCGCCTGCATGCACTTGTGCCTTCATTACAGCAAACTTGCCGCCCATTTGTTCAAAGGCTTGAACTGCTTCTTGTGGAGTGGTTGCAAGTACGCCTTCTTGGACTGGCATACCATACTTTTTCAATAGCGCTTTAGCTTGATATTCATGTAAATTCATCGACTAACCTTTTTATTACTACTTATTTACTTTTTGTTGCACCGAAGCTGTTTACTATCACAGTAAACATTTTGGATTTTTTAAAAAACTTCTTCTCTTTATTTTTAGATGATTCTGCAAAATAAGACAACCACCTGAAACAAAAAAGAGCGACCGTAGTCGCTCTTTTTTTTATCTTATTTGCGTTTACGCTGAATTGCGTGAATCGCTCGACCATCCACTGCTAGTGCAGCTTCATGAACCACTTCTGAATAAGTAGGATGACCAAAAGTCATCAATTGTAAATCTTCAACAGAAGATACAAACTCAAGTGCAATCATACCTTGGTGAACAATATCAGAAGCACCTGGGCCAATGATATGCATACCTAATAGACGGTCAGTTTTTGCATCTGCAACAAACTTCACAAAACCAGCAGATTCATTCGCAGCTAAAGCACGACCATTTACAGCAAATGGGAATTGTCCAGTTTTAACTTCATGACCTTTTTCTTTGGCTTGTTCTTCAGTCAAACCAACCCACGCCGCTTCAGGGTGAGTATAAATCACAGAAATGATGGTGTCATAGTTTACTTGAGCAGCATGACCATGCATACGCTCAACCGCCATTACACCCTCTTCCATTGCTTTATGCGCAAGCATTGGACCACGGACTAAGTCACCAATTGCATATACGCCGTCAACAGACGTTGCACACCAATCGTTTACTTCAACTAGACCACGCTCAGTCAACTTAATACCTGAGTCTTCAGCCAATAAACCTTCAGCATAAGCTTTACGACCTACACAAACGATTAACTTATCGAAAGTTTCAGTTTTGTCTTCACCCGCTTGGTTGTATTGAACAGTCACTTCACGACCGTTGATTTCAGTACCAGCAACTTTTGCACCGATACGGATATCTAAACCTTGTTTAGTCAAAAGCTTTTGGTAGTCTTTTGCCAACGCTTTATCAGCCATTGGTAAGAATGCATCCATTGCTTCAAATACAACAACTTCAGAACCTAGGCGACGCCATACTGAACCAAGTTCAAGGCCAATAACACCTGCCCCAATGACACCAAGACGTTTAGGAACTTCTTGGAATTCTAATGCGCCCGTTGAATCTACGATAAGATCTTCATCAACTTTAGCCACTGGAATATTTACAGGAACTGAACCCGTTGCCAAAATGACAAATTTAGGTTCCAAAACTTGTACTTCACCGCCATCTAATGGAGCGAATTCAACTTTTTTACCTGCAAGTAATTTACCAGTACCTTGCAACCATTCAATACCATTACCTTTCAGTAATTGAGCAACGCCACCTGTCAAGTTATCTACAACTTTATCTTTACGCGCTAAAAGTTTAGCAAGGTCAAGTTGTACATTCTCAACTGTGATGCCATGAACGTCTAAGCCATGAAGTGTATCTTCATAATGATGTGAAGAATCAAGCAATGCTTTAGAAGGGATACAACCCACATTTAAGCAAGTACCACCTAAAGATGGTTTACCTTTGTGTACACGTTTTTCGATACACGCAACTTTGAAACCAAGCTGCGCAGCACGAATCGCTGCTTCATAACCGCCAGGGCCGCCGCCAATTACAACAAGATCAAATTGTTGAGACATGTTTATCTCCAAAAATGGGCTTAGAGGATCGCCCTAAGCCCATGTTTTATTCTTTAGATTAAAGGTCAAGGATCAATTTAGCTGGTTCTTCTAACAATTCTTTAATTGTTACAAGGAAGCCTACCGCTTCTTTACCATCAATTAGACGGTGGTCATAAGAAAGCGCTAAATACATCATCGGTAAGATTTCTACTTGACCATTGACAGCCATTGGACGCTCTTGGATTTTATGCATACCCAAAATCGCTGTTTGAGGCGTATTTAAGATCGGAGTAGATAATAATGAACCGAATGTACCACCATTGGTAATCGTGAACGTACCGCCAGTCATGTCTTCGATACCCAATTTGCCATCACGCGCTTTATAAGCGTAATCACGGATACCATTTTCAACTTCAGCATAGTTCATACGGTCTGTATCACGAAGCACAGGTACAACTAGACCACGCTCAGAAGATACTGCTACACCGATGTCATAGTAACCATGGTAAACAATGTCATCACCATCAATTGAAGCATTAACCGCTGGATAACGTTTAAGTGCTTCAGTTGCTGCTTTAACAAAGAAAGACATAAAGCCAAGACGAGCACCATGACGCTTTTCAAACGCATCTTTATATTGTGCACGCATTTCCATGATTGGCTTCATGTTCACTTCGTTAAACGTAGTCAACATTGCAGTTTCTTGAGTTGCAGCAAGCAGACGCTCAGCAACACGCTTACGAAGACGTGTCATCGGAACACGCTTCTCAACACGCTCACCCACAGCAACACTTAAAGGCGCTGCAGCTGGAGCTGCTGGTTTAGTTTGATGATTTGCTACATCTTCTTTCGTGATACGACCACCACGGCCTGTACCTGCAACATCTGCTGCTGGAATACCAGACTCAGTCAATGCTTTACGTACTGCTGGTGCTTGATCAGCAACTTGAGCACGTTCAACAACAGGCGCAGCACCTGCTTGAGTTTGTGCAGCAGCAACTTCCACTTTCGCTTCAGACTGAACAGCTTCAGTTTGTGCCGCGCCAGATACAGCACCTTCTTCAAACTCTGCAATCACTTCGTTTGAAAGAACAGTGTCACCTTCAGCTTTAATGATGGATGCAATTGTACCGTCAGCAGGAGCAACAACTTCTAAAACAACTTTGTCAGTTTCAATATCACAAATCACTTCGTCACGTGATACTGCTTCACCTGGTTGTTTGTGCCAAGTTGCAATTGTTCCGTCAGCAACTGACTCTGGGAATACCGGTGCTTTAATTTCGGTTGCCATTACTAAGAATCTCCTGTTATTCAGCTACGATCGCTAAAGCGTCATTTACGAGCTGAGCTTGTTGTTTTGCATGCAAATATGGTGAACCACAAGCCGGTGCAGCAGAAGCTTCACGACCTGCATAACTGATACGTACTGGTTTCGCAGATTTCATTACATCATCATATAGACGCGGTGCAATGAATAACCAAGCGCCCTGGTTCTTCGGCTCTTCTTGGGTCCAAACAATATCTTTCACATTTGGATATTGAGCAAGAACTTCAGCAATACGTTGTTCAGGGTATGGATACAATTGTTCAATACGAACGATTGCAGTGTTATTCAACTCTTGCTCACGACGTTTCTCAAGCAAGTCGTAGTAAACCTTACCACCACAAAGCACTAAACGTGTTACGTCTGCTTTGTTGATGTTGTCGATTTCATCAATCACTGTTTGGAATGTACCATTTGCAAGTTCACTTAAAGTAGACGTTGCAAGCTTGTGACGAAGCAAAGACTTCGGTGACATGATGATCATTGGCTTACGAATTGGGCGAATCGCTTGACGACGTAAAGCATGGAAAATCTGTGCAGGTGTAGTCGGTGTCATCACTTGCATGTTGTCTTCAGCACATAGCTGTAAGAAACGCTCTAAACGTGCAGATGAGTGCTCTGGCCCTTGACCTTCAAAACCATGAGGAAGAAGTAGCGTTAAACCACATACACGCTCCCACTTGGTTTCACCTGATGCGATGAACTGATCAATTACAACCTGTGCACAGTTTGCGAAGTCACCAAATTGTGCTTCCCAAATCACCAAGCTCTTAGGCAGAGTCGTTGCATAACCATACTCAAAACCTAACACCGCCATTTCAGACAATAATGAGTCATAAATCGCTGTACGTGGTTGGTTTTCTTTGATATGGCAAAGCGGAATATAAGTCGAACCATCAACTTGGTTATGCAGTTTTGCATGACGGTGTGAGAAAGTACCACGACCTACGTCTTCACCAGTCAAACGAACCAAATAGCCATCATCTAAAATAGATGCATAAGCCAAAGTTTCCGCAGCACCCCAGTTCAATGGCATTTCACCAGTTTGCATTTTTAAGCGATCATCAATCACTTTTGCAACCTGACGCTGCATCACGAAACCTTCTGGAAGCTCGCGCATTTTGCGACCCAGTTCTTTTAGACGGTCTTCAGAACATGTGGTATCCCATACGTCTGTATAGTCATGTCCTAAGTACGGTGCCCAATCTACAAACATTTTTGTATTTGGCTCAAGTACCAACGCATTGGCAACATGCTTACCTGCTTCTAGATCAGAACGATAGTCTTCTACCATTTGATCTGCTTTAGCACGGTCCAATATGCTTTCTTGAACCAATTGATCTGCATACAATGCACGGGTTGTCGTTTTCTTGTTAATGACTTGATACATCATTGGCTGAGTTGCAGCTGGCTCATCCGCTTCGTTGTGACCACGACGACGGTAACAGAACATGTCAATGACAACGTCTTTACGGAAAGTATGACGGAAGTCATGTGCCAATTGCGCAACAAACAATACTGATTCAGGATCATCACCGTTCACATGGAAGATCGGTGCTTGGATCATTTTCGCGATGTCCGTACAGTATTCTGTAGAACGTGCATCACGTGGGTCAGATGTTGTGAAACCAACTTGGTTATTCACCACAATGTGAACCGTACCACCCACTGTATAGCCACGTGTTTGTGACATTTGGAAGGTTTCTTGGTTCACACCTTGACCTGCAAATGCAGCATCACCGTGAACAATGACTGGCAATACATCATCGCCACCAATGTCTTTACGACGAACTTGACGTGCACGTACTGAACCTTCAACCACAGGGCCAACGATTTCTAAGTGCGATGGGTTAAACGCCAATGCCAAGTGAACTTCGCCGCCTGGAGTCATTACGTTTGAAGAGAAACCTTGGTGGTACTTCACATCACCAGAACCCTTTTTATGTAAGCTCTTACCTTCGAACTCACCAAATAGGTCTGCTGGGTTTTTACCCATGATGTTTACAAGAAGGTTCAAACGACCACGGTGTGGCATACCAATGACTACTTCTTTACAACCTACAGAACCTGCACGCTGAATCAAAGCATCAACCATTGGAATAAAAGATTCACCACCTTCCACGCCGAAACGTTTTGCGCCGACATATTTATTACCAAGGAATTTTTCAAGGCCTTCAGCAGCAGTCAAACGTTCTAATACGTGTTTTTTCTGATCTGCTGTAAAATTGAATTGACCACGTGCACCTTCAAGACGTTGTTGAATCCAACGTTTTTCTTTGGTATCAACAATGTGCATGTATTCTGCACCAATCGAAGCACAATACGTCGCTTCCATGGCTTGAACCATTTCACCTAAAGTTGCTTCGTCTTTACCAATCAAAAGATTACCTGTATTGAATACAGTATCAAAATCAGATTGGGTTAAGCCGTGTGCCGCAAGGTCAAGATCAGGTACGATTTCACGTTTTGCTAAACCTAAAGGATCAAGCTTTGCTTTTTGATGACCACGGTTACGATACGCTGCGATCAGTTGTAGTACGCCAATTTGACGACGTTCATGTTCTGTACTAACAGAACTTTGTACCACTGCTTGAACACGACTTGAATTACGACCTAGTAATAAGAATTGCTCACGTACATTGCTGTGTGGTTGATCACCTTTCGGGTATTTATCGAAGTATGCACGCCAGTCAGCTTCTACTGAGTCTGGTGCAGCCAAGTACTGCTCATAAAGTTCTTCAATATACGCTGCACTATCAGCGGAAAGTTCAGTGTCAAGACGCAATGCGTCAGCAACTTCTTGCATTTGTGGACCCATTTCCTATTGCAAAAACATTTCAGGATGCTTTTTAAGCAACCCCATGATTATTAATGTCAAATTGGTAACATGACATTAGTCCCCATAAGGCGTATGCCATGAGGCGTTATCACTACATTAGAATTACCCAATGTGACAATGAATCATAACGCCCTCAGCGGCATCATCACTCATTCATACCCGGCCAAAACCGAGCAATTTTTTGCAAATCGACTTAGAAAAAATAAAGCCTTACATTATTTTTTCTAAAGCGACTAATCCACTCATTTATACGCGTTCTGGTCCAGCTTAAATGTTGAATTAATGTACATATTTAACACACATTTTTTAAATATAAACGTGCAAAAATTTTAGCATACTCCCTATATTTCAATTGATTTTTTTGACATATACCTTTCATAAATTGGCGAAATACACATATCAAAATTTCATCTAATATATGGTGCTTTAAATAAAAATGAGTTTCAACGTAGACCAAAGTCTACTCTAAAAAACACATACGAAAAGAGAGCACCATCTTTCAATATGCCCTCTCATTTACAAGCCCCATCTTAACACCTTCATAACTTTTTTGCAGACTCATCCTTGCACTTATTTATGACATTTGTTTTAAATCACTGTGCTTTTCACTGATCTGGTGCATTTCCAGTAAAAGTCGCACACTACAAACAAAAATAATGCCAACTTCGGTCTTTTCATAAAAATTTAACGCAATAGAAAAATTTTTAACCAAAAATAAAAAAGCACACCTCATGGGTGTGCTTTTTTTAACCAATATATCAATCTAAAGATTAACCAGCAGCATCTAAAAGCATGTTACGGATGTGACCGATTGCTTTCGTTGGGTTCAAACCTTTAGGACATACTGATACACAGTTCATAATACCTTTACAACGGAAGAGCGAGAACGGGTCGTCAAGACGAGCCAAACGCTCTTGAGTTGCTGTATCACGAGAGTCGATGATGAAACGGTATGCATTCAACAACGCTGAAGGACCCAAGAACTTGTCTGGGTTCCACCAGAATGATGGACATGATGTTGAACAGCATGCACAAAGAATACATTCATATAAACCATCTAAGTGTTCACGATCTTCAGGAGACTGTAAACGCTCTTTCGGTGGCGCAGGTTGGTTGTTGATCAAGAATGGGTGAATTTTGTTGTACTGATCGTAGAACTGATTCATATCCACAACTAAATCTTTAACTACTGGCAACCCAGGTAAAGGACGAACTGTAATCACTTCTGGTAAATCGTTTAGGTTCCAAAGGCACGCTAAACCATTTTTACCATTGATGTTCACACCATCCGAACCACAAATACCTTCACGGCATGAACGACGGAATGTTAATGATTCATCTTGAACTTTTAATGCAAGAAGTGCATCAAGCAACATACGGTGCTTATCAGTCAACTCTAGCTTAAACGTTTGCATGTACGGTGCTTTATCCTTATCAGGATCGTAGCGGTAGATATTAAATGTACGAGTACCTCTACTCATCTTACTTCTCCCAATTAGAATGTACGTGGTTTAGGTGGAATTGCAGCAACCGATAATGGCTTGTAACGTACAGGCTTGTACTCAAGACGGTTATCGCTAGAGAACCACAATGTGTGTTTCATCCACTCATCATCACGACGGCCATACGGGTAAGCTGGGTGATCTGGTGACTCTTCAAAGTCTACAACTGTATGCGCACCACGACACTCTTTACGAGCAGCAGCAGAAATCAATGTCGCTTTTGCCACTTCATACAAGTTTTCAACTTCTAAAGCTTCTACACGTGCAGTGTTAAATACTTTAGATTTGTCTTTTAAGTGAATGTTGCGTACACGCGGCTCGATCGCAAGAATCTGCTTCACACCTTCTTCAAGAAGCGCAGTCGTACGGAATACACCTGCATGGTCTTGAACGATGTCACGAATTGCATCTGCAACTTCTTGAGCATTTTCACCTGATGTTGAGTCATCCAATTTACGGATACGCGCAACAGTTTGCTCAAGTACAGTCGTAGGAAGCGGTTGGTATTCATCACCGTGGTGTTTAGTCACGTAGTCGATGATGTGTTCACCTGCAGCTTTACCAAATACAACCAAGTCAAGTAGTGAGTTCGTACCCAAACGGTTTGCACCATGCACAGATACGCAAGAGCACTCACCAATTGCATAGAAGCCTTTCACAGGCTTGGTAAAGTTACGATCGCCCGCATTAGTTGAATAGATATCGCTATCTTTATCATAATGTGCTGTAAATGCTTCAGTTTCAGAACCTTCAGGCACAACCACCTGACCATGGATATTCGTTGGAATACCACCCATTTGGTAGTGAATTGTTGGTACAACTGGAATTGGCTCTTTCGTGATATCCACGTTCGCGAATTTCTTACCAATCTCAAATACAGATGGAAGACGCTTCATGATCGTTTCAGCACCCAAGTGCGTCATATCAAGCAAGATATAGTCTTTCTTCGGACCACAACCACGACCTTCTTTAATTTCTTGGTCCATCGAACGTGATACGAAGTCACGTGGCGCCAAGTCTTTTAAAGTTGGTGCATAGCGTTCCATGAACGGCTCACCCGCATCGTTACGAAGGATTGCACCTTCACCACGACAACCTTCAGTTAACAATACGCCTGCACCAGCCACACCCGTTGGGTGGAACTGCCAGAATTCCATATCTTGCAATGGAATACCTGCACGAGCCGCCATACCAAGGCCATCACCCGTATTGATATAAGCATTGGTAGATGCACGGTAAACACGACCTGCACCACCTGTAGCAAATAATGTTGCTTTGGCTTGGAATACTGCAATTTTACCTGTTTCTTGGTCAATTGCTGTTACACCAAGAACATCACCCGCTTCGTTACGAATCAGATCAAGCGCGATCCATTCAACAAAGAATTGAGTACCCATTTTCACGTTGCTTTGATAAAGCGTGTGAAGAAGTGCGTGACCTGTACGGTCAGCAGCAGCACAGGCACGTGGCACTGCTTTTTCACCGTAGTTTGCAGAGTGACCACCGAATGGACGTTGGTAAATCGTACCGTCTGCGTTACGGTCAAATGGCATACCCAAGTGTTCTAACTCATAAACCACTTGCGGCGCTTCACGCGTCATAAACTCGATTGCGTCTTGGTCGCCTAACCAGTCAGAACCCTTAACAGTGTCGTAGAAGTGGTAGTGCCAGTTATCTTCTTGCATGTTACCAAGAGATGCACCAATACCACCCTGCGCTGCAACAGTGTGCGAACGAGTTGGGAATACTTTAGTTAAAACAGCAACTTTCAAACCAGCTTGAGCAAGTTGGTAAGACGCGCGCATACCAGAACCACCACCACCAACGATGACAGCATCGAAAGTTTCGTGTGGAATATTTGTGTAATCTTCTTTAGGGGTTATAGCGCCCATGATCTCTTCCTATCAATTCGCCCAAAAAATCTGGATTGCCCAGATCGCATATGCAAATACAGCAATAATTACTGCTGAAGTCAGTACAAGGCGTAAACCTGAAGCTGAAGGACCCATTTGGCGAGTAGTCACATAATCCGTGAATACCTGCCACATACCAATCCAAGCATGTGCAACAAGAGATAAGACGGCTAATAAAGATAAGATCTTCATTGGAGCTGTCATCATAAAGCCGTACCACTGTTCATGGCTAAAACCGCCATTGCATAGGATCCAACCTAGAACAACAACTGTATAAACCGCTAATACGACAGCACTTACACGTTGGATAAACCAATCGCGAGAACCTGAACCCGTTAAACCAGTAGCACTTTTCATTAGATAACAATCCATACAAATGCCGCAACGATACCAATTGCAGACAAGATCAATGAAATAGTAGCTGCGATGCGACCACTTTGTAGCTCTTCAGCAAAACCTAGGTCAGCAAGTAAGTGCTTAACACCCGCAATAAAGTGGAAAATTAAGCCGGCTACAAATACCCATACGACAAAACGCACAATGAAGCTATTAAAAATAGCCTGAACTTGAGCAAAACCTTCAGGCGAAGACAAAGACTTGTCTAAGATCCATAAAAGTACCGGTACGAGTAAAAATACGATGACACCTGATAGACGGTGTAAGATTGATGCAATAGCCACAGGGGATTTTAAGTTTACTTCTAAAACTTGACCCATGGACAAATTGACAGGTCTGTTGCTTTTCACAGCGGGCATCCTGTAAGTAAAAACTCCATCCGGAGTTTGTTGGAATTAATTCGAAGGAAAGCTGGCATTGTTCAGCAGCTACTTTAAAACTCTAAATTAAATAGCGTTTGAACTTAAAACGACACTGAATTATAAGACGTGAACTGTCAAAATACAAACAATGCCCTTTGCCTTTTTGCATAAAAATTCTTTAAATAAGAATCATTAACATGTGTAAAAATACCATTCTCAATCCACTTCTATGCTTTTTATTAAGCTATATGATTGGTTTTTATAAATTAAACATAAATTTTATAAGAACAATCCTTCTCCAAACCGACAAAAAACAACTTTAGACTAAAGATGAACAAAAAAAATTTGGCTTAATGAGTCACAAATTTCATCGCATTATTTTAATCATTTTTTATTTTTATATAAAATGTTCATTATTTTATTTTAATATAATGGTATAAATCTGCATGATGTTGGTGCAATGGATTAATATCTTACAAGCTTGAAATATCTCGTAATAAATTTTAATTAAAACAAAATTACCCCATGCATTTAAATAAAAAAAGTGACTGATATATCGTTTTCGAAATGGTAAATAAGCTGTTTTTTTATACAAATAAATATTTTTTTTGAGTGAATTTATTGTTTTTAACAATGAGTAATAAAGCACCATTTTCAGTAAAAAATTTATCGTAAGTTACGAGAATCATAATAAATGTAAATACACTGCAACTTGATTTTTTACTCTTTTAAAGAACTTTTTTGAATATAAAACTGCTTACAATTCCACCAGCAACATTTTTTATTTATGCACTTGCTCCATGAATTAACTTATTATAGTGTGTCGGTGCTGTGATTTTATGCAAATTTTAACGGATTAAATCTTAACTATAAACTCGGCAGTTATCATTTTATCCATAAGTATAATTGACAAAATTTCAGTACTCTCTACTCTTAGAGCAAATTTTTAATCCGTCTGATTCGTGCATTAAAAGATGAGTATTTCGAGTCAGATAAAACATTCACCAGGACAGGAGATCTATTGAATGTCTGAAGCAACTGGCAAAAAAGCCGTTTTACAGCTTGATGGCAAAGAAATTGAATTACCAATTTACAGCGGCACATTGGGCCCAGATGTAATCGACGTTAAGGATGTATTGGCCGCAGGTCACTTCACTTTTGATCCTGGTTTTATGGCTACTGCTGCATGCGAGTCTAAAATCACTTTCATCGACGGTAACAAAGGTGTGCTTTTACACCGTGGCTACCCAATCGACCAGTTAGCAACTAAAGCTGACTACTTAGAAACTTGCTACTTACTTCTCAATGGCGAGCTTCCAACAGCTGAGCAAAAAGAAGTATTTGATGCTAAAGTTCGTAACCATACCATGGTTCACGATCAAGTTAGCCGTTTCTTCAATGGTTTCCGTCGCGATGCTCACCCTATGGCGATCATGGTTGGTGTAGTTGGTGCGCTTTCTGCGTTCTATCACAACAACTTAGACATCGAAAATGTTGATCACCGTGAAATTACAGCGATTCGCTTAATTGCTAAAGTACCTACTTTGGCGGCGTGGAGCTACAAGTACACTGTAGGTCAACCATTCGTTTACCCACGTAACGACTTAAGCTACGCTGAAAACTTCTTATACATGATGTTTGCTACTCCAGCAGACCGTGATTACAAAGTAGATCCTATCCTTGCTAAAGCAATGGACCGTATCTTCACTCTTCACGCTGACCATGAACAAAATGCTTCTACGTCTACAGTACGTTTAGCTGGTTCTACTGGTGCTAACCCATACGCATGTATCGCTGCGGGTATCTCTGCACTTTGGGGCCCTGCTCACGGCGGCGCGAACGAAGCTGTTCTTAAAATGCTTGATGAAATCGGCACTGTAGAGAACGTTGCTGACTTCATGGAAAAAGTGAAAACTAAAGAAGTTAAACTCATGGGCTTCGGTCACCGTGTGTACAAAAACTTCGATCCACGTGCGAAAGTAATGAAAGAAACTTGCGACGAAGTTCTTGGTGCGCTTGGCATCAACGATCCACAGCTTGCACTTGCTATGGAACTTGAACGTATCGCACTTTCTGATGAGTACTTCATCAAACGTAACTTATACCCGAACGTAGACTTCTACTCAGGTATCATCCTTAAAGCGATTGGTATCCCGACAGAAATGTTTACAGTGATCTTTGCGCTTGCACGTACTGTTGGTTGGATCAGCCACTGGTTAGAAATGCACAGCGGTCCGTACAAGATCGGTCGTCCTCGTCAGCTTTACACTGGCGAAGTTCAACGCGACATCAACCGTTAATTCGGTCTGCGTTGATAGACAAAAACCACCCGCATGGGTGGTTTTTTTATATGATGTAATTTAAATCAACAATGTATCAATAACATCATTTGAATATTCACAGTCTGTGCAAATTCAGGCGTTTTTACTGTTAATAAAGCTACTCTAAGCTTTAACAACATCGTAGTGTTTTAGCTCAAGTGCAGATAAATGTTGCTTTAACTCAGCCAAGGACCACGGCCAAGCCGCGAAGTTACGCCCATTTTGATCTAAATAATAGCTTGAGCAGCCACCTCGGTTAAATACTGTGGTTTTCAAATGAGTTTGCACCTTGGCATTGTGATAACGCAGAACATCTCGCTTGACCATCATACGTTTAAAGCCTTGCTGCTTCATTTTTAGTAGACCATCTACAATGTACTGAATCTGCGCTTCAGCAATCCCAATAAAAGAGTCATACACCAAGATATTTGGCCCCAATACCAAAAATGCGTTCGGTACATTTTCCAAACTTGTACCTAAATACGCTTCTGGAGAACTGCCCTTCCAAAGGTCAGCCAATCGCTCACACTGGGCATTCCATACCCGTTGTCCAATCGGAGGGTGTGCCACTTCAAAACCAGTTCCCCAGATAATGACATCGACCTCAAATCACTCACCATTTGCAGCAATGACAGTCTGCCCATCAATCTCGACCAAACCTTGTGGCAACAGCGTGACATTGTCTTGTTGCAGTGCTGGATAATAATTGTTGGCAAATAAAAGCCGCTTACAGCCAATCGAAAAGTTAGGCGTTACAGCTTTACGTAAGGCGTCATCCTGTATTTGCAATTTCAATAATTGACGGCTTAAAAAATTGACTGGCTCAAGCAGTGACGGATGACGTAGCCCAAAGTTGATTCCATTTAAAATACTGGAAACACTCTTCCTCCAACCTTGCTGAATCATCGGGAATTTGGCCGCCAACGATTTCACGCTAGCATTGAGTTGCATATCCGCTTTGGGCAAAACCCACGGCGCAGTTCGCTGAAATACGATCAGCTCCTTCGCCAACGGTTGAATTTGTGGAATAAACTGAATGGCCGATGCGCCAGTTCCAATCACGGCAACCCGCTTTCCCGTTAAGTCATAATCATGTTTCCAACGGGCTGAATGGAACATTTCTCCTTTAAACCCCGCTATCCCTTTAATGTTAGGTAAAGACGGTTCTGTAATCGGCCCTGTGCTAAAAATCACAGTTCGTGCTTGATATGCCCCTTGAGAAGTTTCGAGTTGCCAAA
Source organism: Acinetobacter halobius (assembly GCF_044130335.1). Taxonomy (NCBI): domain Bacteria; kingdom Pseudomonadati; phylum Pseudomonadota; class Gammaproteobacteria; order Moraxellales; family Moraxellaceae; genus Acinetobacter; species Acinetobacter halobius. The sequence continues at coordinate 12,167 of NZ_JBIQOD010000004.1, read as the reverse complement.
TACTCGCCTCTTCATCCCACTTTGCACTGAGCAACTCATGCTGAAAACGGATTTTGTCTTGTAGCTCAAACTGCTCAACCACCTGTTCCAAGTAACTTAAAATTTCAGGTTGTTTCGCAAATAAGTGACTCCATTGATGACTAGGTGCAAAGGAAAATGAATACAAGGCCGAAGGTACATCACAGCCACAGCCGGGGTAATTATTATCACGCCACGTGCCACCAACTCTCTCCGCTTTTTCTAATACCAGATAGTCCTGATAGCCGACTTGTTTCATTTTATAAGCCGCAGCAATGCCCGAAATCCCAGCACCCACAACAATGGTATCGTACGTATGTACGGCTTTAGGGTTAAGTACAGCATTTTTACGGGTCTGCTTAGGTTGAGCTTCCGCACTTTTTGACGTTGTCGTTTGATCTTGCATTTGATCAGACGACTCTTGCACATCTGCTTGCTCTATCTCTAATTGCGTTTCCATATTCATTTTTCTCTGTTCTTATTTTGTGATTTGATTAAACAGTGGATAACCTAGGCCTAAAAGCTTGACGTATAAGCTTGGCGATGCGCGTTTCATCCACCAAAACAATTTGGCATCAGGTTGTGGAATGGTATAAAGCTTGCCTGCATCTAAACGATTCAAGGTTTTTCTGACCACAGCATCACTGGTGGTAAACGCATGGTTCATCAGCAGTTTGTCAGCCAGTCCAGAATAGCGACTCGGCAAACGCCCATTCTTCATAATATTGGTCGGCACCAAGGTTGGACACAGCACATTGACTGCAATGTTATAAGTATGAAGTTCTGAAGCTAGTGTTTCCGATAGTGCCAAAACACTAGACTTGGTCACGTTATACGCTGTCATCTCAGGGGCTGCGGTATAGCCCGCAGCCGATGCCACATTGATAATGGCACCAAAACCTTGCTGTTTAAATTTAGGTACAAAGTAGTGGCAACCATGAATTACCCCCCACAGGTTGACATGCATACACCACTGCCAATCTTCCAGAGATACCTCATCAAACTTACCACCTAGCCCAACTCCTGCATTATTGATGAGCAAGGTGACAGTATGTCCCAAAAGCTGTTCTGCTTGCTCCGCCAAAGCGTTTACAGATTCTTTTAATCCAACATCACAGTGCACCGCATAGGCTGACGAAGATGTCATCGACTGAATCAAATCTACCGTCTCCTGTGCTGAGCTTAATTCAATATCCGCACAGATGACATCACCACCACGCTTGGCCAATTCCAGTGCAAAGCTACGACCAATACCACTGCCTGCACCCGTTACAACCGCATAAGCTTTTTGACTTGGTTTATTTTTTTTATTCAACAGTCCCATGTCATCGCCCCCTTCTATGATTTCAGTACTGGAGTAAATTCTTTGGTGAAGTACGGTGTGAGCACTCCTGTTTCAGGATGCAGTAAACGTTCTTTGTAATAATCTAAAAATGCAGAGGTATCATAATCATTCGGGTGAAAGCTCGGACGTAAATAGTCAAAAATATGCGTCCAGCTACTGCCATAAACACCCCGTTTTAGCCCAAACAAGAGGCTGAAACTCCGTGGTACATCCTTCCAATAACTGAGACTCACCAAATTAGACGGTTTGCGATAAAACGGGACAAAAACTGATGCCACAGAAATCAGCAGTAAAATAGTGATAAGCGCTGGAAAAAAGCCTGCAATACGCAAAGCATAGTTATTGGAAAGCGATTGAAACACATCATACGCAATGTCTTTGTGCTCAGATTCCTCTAACATGTGCCACATCCAAATCGCCCGTTGTTTTTCATCTTGAGAATCGAAGAAAATCTCTTCATGGTTCATCATGTATTCGGACAGCACTGCGGTAAAATGTTCAATGCCCGCCATCAAAGACAATTTCATCGGTTGTGGTAAACGGTTAAAACCATAGTCGAAAACGATTTCAGCTAAATAGCGAAAAATGCCAACCGGCAAATCCACCTGTTTGAAAGTATCGTTCAATTCTTCATGTAACTTTGAATGCAGTGCCTCCTGACCAATCAAAGACGTCACACGTTGTTTTAATACAGGGTCTGTGAGGAAATCGCGGTGATAACGGGCGGTATCAATCACCAAGTCTTCACCATAGGTCAGAAAGATCGAGAGTGATGCAAAGTAAGCACTGGCCAACTCGGCATTTAAGTAGAATTTGGGATCAATTTTCTCCGCTTCAAAGTCAAATTTCATATGCCGAATCGGAATAATTGCAGACTGTTTTTCAGCATCGAATACTGGTCCCGCAAAAAATCGGCTGGCTTTACCTTTTAATGGAAGAGCGATACGCATAGGACATTCCTTCTTATTTTTAGCTCGTTTTCAGGCTTAATCTCACGATTTTTCACCTGTGCTTTGCATTCAAAATAAGAGTCCACATCCCCTATGCCACTGGCATTTTTCTTCAAATGATTTGCAATTTATGACTTTAAAATCTGTTGTCTAACAATCACTCTGCAGATTTATCTATCGGGGTCAGAACGAGGCTTTGTGTGCCACAAAAGGAATACACTGCTCATAGGCCGAGCACTCTTCACCATAGTGTTTTTTAAGAAAATAGTCTTGCACCATTTGCGCCTGTTGTTCGATGCCATAGCTTAAAAACTGCTTCCCTTGTTTTAATGCATAACGATATTGACGGTTAAAAAGCGCCTTACGGACTACAGCGAGTCCCTGCTGAATTTGCCAAACATGTGTCAGCTCATGAATCAACCAAGCTTGTTGATGAATCGGTTGGTCGGCAAAGTTTTCGCACCAGTCTTTGATATTAAAATAGATATGTCCATTCGGGCTAATCGCATAATGCGGCAGCACTGCTCGATGTGCGATAATTCGAACCGAATCCATGTTCAGACTGTTCCCAAAAATACTGCTCGCGAGCTTTTTTTCAGCTTCAGTCAGAGGACGGTTTTTAAGTTCAAACTTTTGCTGTATTTTTTGTAAAAGCGGTTGAAACCACACAATCACACTCCATAAAGAGATTAGAATAATTTGTTCTTTTTAAGGACATTTACGGATTTTTTTTAGAATATCCCTTAAAAAAAATCGCATTTCGTATATAGTATTCGCACTTATTATTGATTAATACTTCTATTTGTTTTTCGTCAATTGCACTACGTTGAACTTATAGCTATAACAAACTCAATCGTCGTGTATATATCCCTATAGGTATAGGATTTAGTTGGAAATGAAAAGTTTTAAAATTGCACTTGCACAGTTCTCTCCGCACATTGGCAACCTCGAAGCAAATGCCCTGAAAATGGTGGAACAAGCCAATGAAGCAAAAAAACAAAATGCTGATTTAATTATTTTTCCAGAACTTTCGAGCATTGGTTACCCAGCAGAGGATTTACTTCTACGTCCAAGCCTAACCAAACGCACGCAACAAGTTTTTGAACAACTTAAAACAGTAAAAGACATTGTGATGGTCTTTGGTTTTGTCAATCAAACTGAAGACGGTCAACGCTATAACGCCGCTGCGGTCATGAAAGATGGACAGGTTTTGGGTGTGTATAACAAACAAAACTTGCCAAACTACAGCGTGTTTGATGAAAAGCGTTACTTCACTGAAGGACATCAACACCTTGTTTTTGAATATCTTGAACATAAGTTTGGTGTGTTGATTTGTGAAGATGTTTGGTCACTTTCAACCGTACAACAACTGGCACAACTGAATGTTGAAACGGCTTTGGTTTTAAATGCTTCACCATACGAAGTAGGTAAACCTCAGCATCGCATTGAAACCATGTCTGCCCTTGCGAAACAAATGAACCTCAACTTGGTTTATGTGAACCAAGTCGGTGGTCAAGATGACCTGATCTTTGATGGTACAAGCTTTGTAATCGCTAAAGATGGTTCTATTACACTTCAAGCAGAAAGCTTTAAAGAAGCCCTATATTTCGCGGAATATGAAGCAGAACAACAAGCCTTTAAGGTCAATGCGCTACCGCCTGCTCTAGACACTATGGCCGAGATTTACCAAAGCTTAGTGATGGCGACCCGTGACTATGTACAGCGCTCAGGTTTCCCTGGAGTGATTCTTGGTTTATCAGGCGGCATCGACTCCGCTCTGACTCTTGCCATTGCTGCCGATGCAATTGGTGCAGACAAAGTGCAAGCTGTGATGATGCCATATACCTATACCGCTCAAATCAGTGTAGAAGATGCGGCTGAACAAGCAAAAAGTATGGGGGTAACTTTCGGGATTGCTGAAATCAACCCGATTGTGAACAGCTTTATGCAAACACTTTATCCGTTCTTTGGCAACAGCCCTGCGGATGCAACTGAAGAAAACTTGCAAGCACGTGCCCGCGGTACACTGCTAATGGGTTTATCAAACAAATTTGGTAATTTAGTGCTATCTACAGGCAACAAATCAGAATTGGCTGTGGGCTACTGCACGCTCTATGGCGACATGGTGGGTGGTTTTGCCGTATTGAAAGATGTGTATAAAACCATTGTGTTTGAACTTGCGAAATACCGTAACAGCATTTCGGACAAGCCCGTGATTCCTGAGCGTGTGATTACTCGTCCACCTTCGGCAGAACTACGTCCAGATCAAAAAGACCAAGACTCTTTACCGCCGTATGATGTACTGGATGCCATTTTGTATGCTTATATCGAAGAAGATACAAGCCAAGATGACATCATTGCCAAAGGCTTTGATGCTGAAGTGGTTGCAAAAGTGATTCGCTTGGTTGACTTCAATGAATACAAACGCCGCCAAGGTGCAATTGGGCCACGTATCAGCTCACGTGCATTTAGTCGTGAACGTCGCTACCCAATCGTAAATGGATGGAAAGCTGGCGTATAAGCTATCCCCCAATCAAAACAGCCCAAACAAATGTTTGGGCTATTTTTCATTTAAAAAATAAAAATATATTTTTCACACACAAAAAAAGAGACCAAGCTGAGAGCTTGGTCTATAAAAATGGTGGCTATGACGAGACTTGAACTTGTGACCCCCGCATTATGAGTGCGGTGCTCTAACCAACTGAGCTACATAGCCGTAAACTGTGCGCGCATTATGCAAAGTTCAAAGACAAGCGTCAACCCTTTTTACACGCAAATGGTTATTCCATAAACAAATACACTTTAAACTAGCAATTTTTCAGCAAACCACTCTTTTTAAACTTATTTTTATGCTGCAAGCTGTATTTAACTTAAACATATTTACGAGAAAGATAATGAAAAAAGACTTTACTCTTTTCATCATCCTGAGCACTGTAGCATTGAGCAGTTGTCAGCTGATTTCCCCCATGATCACCACTATAACGGTGTACGGCGTGATGTAGCGGCCTATATCAACTCAAATCTACTCTTTAGCCTAAAAGACCGAGAGATACTGGTCAACTATGCCAAAGGACAACAAAAAATCCTGACCGCAGATCGCTTAAGCCCAACAGCACAGCAAGATCTAGCTTTAGAAAGAGCCAAAGGGCGCTACTGTGCAAGTCAGCACATCACTTTAAAAAAACTCAATTTAGTCGATCATCAAATTTTTGCATTGCCCGAACATCAAGCCAATTGGCAACACATTCAGAACTTACAGATGCAGATCAATTTAACGCCTGAAAACATGAACTGCGAGGGGAAATTTTAGAAGATAAAATATATCAGTAGTCACAGCTTTGCTTTAAATATCGAAATAACAGTACAGCAAACCACAAAGCCACTTCAGAAATAACCAGTCAATAAAAACAGTTTTACAGCCTTTATTTCCCACAAAAAAAAAAGATCATGCTGAGAGCATGATCTATAAAAATGGTGGCTATGACGAGACTTGAACTTGTGACCCCCGCATTATGAGTGCGGTGCTCTAACCAACTGAGCTACATAGCCGTAAACTGTGCGCGCATTATGTGGTGTTCTCACCAGTACGTCAAGTACCTTGCGCGCTTAATTGATCAAAATTTGTTGAAGTGAGCCGATAAGCCGGGTTCTGTCGAGAACGATCATTCCTCTAGGCGTACAATCACTCATACGCTCAAGCGACCTACCCGGATCCAGCATGGGCCATGCCTAAAGGATCCCTATTTGGTCTTGCTTCCGGTGGGGTTTACCATGCCATGAACTGTTACCAGCCATGCGGTGCGCTCTTACCGCACCCTTTCACCCTTACCTCCGATTTCGATTGCTCGAAACCATAATGAAGGCGGTCTACTCTCTGCTGCACTTTCCGTCGGCTCACGCCGCCCAGGCGTTACCTGGCACCTTGCCCTATGAAGCCCGGACTTTCCTCCCCTGCTTCAATCACGGAGATCTCCACAGCAGCGATCGTCTGGCTCACTTCGAGGCGCATAGTATCAAATCTTAGACTTAATTGCTTGCGCTTTTTTGAGCAATCAGCCTTTTATATTTATCCATGAGCTCGTCTTCAGTTTCCGCATGATTAGGATCAAGCGGAATACAATCCACTGGACAGAACAATTGACACTGGGGTTTATCATAGTGTCCGATACACTCTGTACATAAGTCTGGATTGATTTCATAAATCAGCTCCCCCATGAAGATGGCTTCATTGGGGCACACAGGTTCACAAACATCACAATTGATGCATTCATCGGTTATATATAAAGACACTCTACCAACCTTGTTGATGTTTACGCTCAAAAGCTGCAACCACAGCTTGCGGTACAAACTTGGTCACATCACCTTTTAAACGTGCTATTTCACGAATCAACGTCGATGAAATAAATGAATACTGCTCTGACGGCGTTAAAAACACCGCCTCAAAGTGTGAATCAAGTTGACGGTTCATATTAGCTAACTGGAACTCGTATTCAAAGTCAGACACTGCACGCAATCCTCGCAGCACAGCCGTTGCCTTTTGTTCACGGAAGAAATTCACCAACAAACCATCAAAACCTACAAACTCAACATTATCAAGATGGCTTAATGATGCTTTGGCCAAGCTCACACGCTCTTCTAAACTAAAGACAGGGTTTTTATGATGACCAATGGCAATGGCAACCACCACTTCATCAAACATACGTGATGCACGTGTGACCAAATCAATATGACCATTGGTAATTGGATCAAAAGTCCCCGGATAAATGACGCGAGTTTTAGACATCCATTTTTACTCTGTTGATTTTGTAGAGCCATATTTTAGCAAAAACTTGTTTTATAGGTGAAGAAACTCCATAAATTTGAAAAAACTTCACCTTAACCCTGCTTTAAGGCACAATAGGTACATTGTTGGAAGTAATTGATTATGGCGAAAGCAACTGTAGTTAAAAAAAATACCAGCGGGACGATTGCACAGAATAAACGTGCACGTCACGACTATTTTATTGAAGAAAAATTTGAAGCTGGCCTGTCACTGCAAGGCTGGGAAGTAAAATCGTTACGTGCAGGTCGTATGACGTTGTCTGAGAGTTATATTACCTTTAAAAATGGCGAAGCTTTCCTGTTCGGTGCTCAAATTCAGCCTTTACTCAGTGCATCTACGCACATTGTTCCTGAAGCGACCCGTACCCGTAAGTTACTGTTGAACCGTCGTGAACTCGATAAGTTACTCGGCGCAGTGAATCAAAAAGGTTATTCATGCGTTCCGCTTGTTGCTTATTGGAAAGGGCCACGTGCGAAATTAGAAATCGCTTTAGTAAAAGGCAAACAGCTACATGACAAACGTGCCACGGAAAAAGATCGTGACTGGCAACGCGATAAAGCCCGTATTATGCATAAGTAAGAAAAAGCTCGGATTTTCCGAGCTTTTCTCTATTACAATCTATTCTTCTTCGGTAATCCAACGATCACGTAGCGTACCTATTTTCGCAGATGGATGTATCAATGTTTTATCAGGATTGACTAATCTTACAGAACCTTGTGGCAATCCATAATACAACTCAATACTTCTTTGGATTTTTCTTACACGTGCATCACTTCTAGCAGCACGCTGACGCATGGCTCCATGACGCTCAGATATATTTCTGACTTGTATATTTCTATTTCCACTTTGTGCTTTACTAGTGTCTTCAACGCTATCAAATTCTTCAATAGCCTCTACATTTGGAGTAAATTTTTCAACCCGTTCTAAAAGAGCATCGAATTGATAGTTTTCTCCATTTTCTTCCCAAGTTCCTGTAAAGAACTCCCAAGAATCATCTTCAAATGCACCTATTAACTTATATGTTACTTCTTCCTTACTTCCATCTTTATAGCAATATAAAAGTGTGCCAACTACATTTTGTTCTTCTAAATGCAGTCCTAAAGTAATTTTTCCTGAAAAAGAGTCTCTATATTCACTCGACTTACCTTCAAATAACAAAACCAATACATCATTTTGTATAGTCAAGCTAACGGAATTAGAAGGATACTCATCCCAATAAATTTCATTCATTACTATGCATCCTCACCATTAGCTTCAACATTAAACTTTTCAATCGCGGCTTTTACAATTGCATCAAAATATGGATGCGCTTGTTTTAATTTCTCTAAAGCAGTTCCAAATGGTGATAAAGCATCCTCCAAACTATCACTTTCATAGTTTTCGATAAAAACTGTTGGATCAATTCCATCAATCACTAAATACCAACTGCCTTCTTTCGCATTATATTTAAACCCCAATTGCTCTATTTCTGGATGCATCTGATTTTTTTCAGTTGTAAACTTTTTCCAATCTTTTGCATTACATTTCAGATAATTATCTCGCCATGGATAAAAGTTAAAAACCATATAATCCACATCATTTTTCAAAAAAGTAGTCAACCACCATTCTGTGCAATCCCCACCAGTTTCTTGACTTTCACACCCCAAAGAATATCGAGCATAAAACTGCTGGTGTTTAAATTCCTGCCCATTTTTTGCCCGCCAACTTTCAGGCGCAAACTGGATGGTATCTTCATAAAAACTAAAAATACCACTCCATTGATGTTCTAAATTTTCAATATAATCTTTTACTTTATTATCAATGACAGTACATAAGGTCTCAGTAACTTCACCTTCTAATAATTTCTTCGCTTGCTCTAAATATTGAATATTTTCAACAATTAAACCTATAGCCTGTTGATTACTCATAACATATCCCTTTTTTGAAAATTATTTAAAGTTTTTAATATGATCTGCAAACTGACTTAAAAGCCATGCCCCACGATTATTTACTGCACCAATATTTGCATAGCTTTTAAATTGTCTTGCAACACTTAACCAAGAAAGGCCAAACACCCCATCATCGTTTTGATACTGTTGTGGTAACTTTCCATCTTTTGTCAAATAGACTATCAACCATTTTTTATTGGCTGCTTTTACTCTGGCAATATTTACATAACGCTGTAATTGATTTTGCCCTTCCACAGCATTAATTTTCACCTCAATAAAAAGCAAAAACTCATCTGAATTAATTTCAATATCAATCCGGTTTTCCTGATTACCAAGCGGACAACATTCTTCTATAATTTGATATCTATTCGGCTTGAAACTTCTAAATTGTTCTGGGAGTAGCTGTAAGAACTCTAATAAAATTGCATTTTCTTGACCATGATCCCCACGCCAATCTAGAAACCATTTTAACACTGCACAATTTCTTAGCTCATCTTCTTTTAAACCAGCAGCCCCCTGCCAAATATTCAGTTTGAGACCATTTTTTCTGGCTTCACTTATTGGCACTATTGCTTTATCAAACCTTTGAAAAAAACCTGCTAAAGCTGAATGATCAATGTATAAAGTTTTTTCTTCTATATCATTCACAACTACAGATAAACGTTTCCAGTTTTCAAAGAAAGCTGATAACTGAGTAGAAAACTCAATCTCATTTAAAACCATAACGTTAACCTCCTTATCCTTTAGCTATTTCTAAATAATATGCTTTTGCTTTTTTCTGTATCTCATCAAATATATTAAAATTTTCATTTATCTTTGTGAGTGCGTAAAGGATAGGCTCAAGTGACTTATTGAGTAAATCTTCATTGTATTCACTCACAAATAGATCCGAATTTAATCGTTCTATTTTAAGTGCCCAAAAAGTTGAATATTCATCAAGTTCAAATCCATATTTTTTTAAATCTTTATACTGCATCAATGTTCTTGCCCGAAAAGAGTTCCACTTGCGTCGAGCTTTATAACGTTTCAAATCAAAATCTGCTTTGCTTATATTGGTATCTTTATCAATTAATTGATCAATTAGTTCATAATTTAGAATAAATTGTATAGTGATATAACCATTATCATGATTAAAAAAACTAGATGTTGGAAACCTATTACTATTAGTCATAAAATTATCGTCAGCATTATAATGACTCCCTTTATCATGATACACTAATTTTAAAAAAGCATAACTCTGACCAATATTAAAAAATTCATCTGTACCATTCTCTAAACTTGAATATATCCATTGCATTGGAGCAAACCACAACTCTTTATGCTGCAGGCTAGAGCAAACATCCCATATCATGGTTTCCCACTGCATTGTCGGGAAAATAAGCTTTTGCTGATCCTTAATCATAGTTTCAATAGCACTAAAAAGTTTCTCTGAAACCATCTCCTCAAGGAAGTGCCCTGTGCTTATCACGCTAGATAAATTTTTCAATACATATTCTATAGACATTTCATTTTTACCTAATTAGCCATTGCCGTTTAAATATTTAGAAAGGGATCAACTATTTCATTTCTTTCTAACGCAACAGTTGCCCTATATACGACTTCTTCACGTAAAACACTGGGTGTTATAACCTGAATTAAATGTGCATTTTTCATAAACCAATCCATACAACTTTTTGTAATCACACATTGGGCCGTTAGTTCATAATGATGGTCTTCTAGATAACTAATTATTTGATTTTTTCCTATTGGGTTTCGTTGAAGTTCCTCCAATAACTCCTCATTAAAAACAAAAAATATATCCTGTTCTTCTCTATCAAAAAGAGCCCACTCAAACTCTCTTCCTTCAACTAAGGCATCAATATCATAAGGATTTATATTTACTGATATTTTTTCAGGAATAATGTTTACAGACTCAAAGTTCAGCATATTGAATGTGCGTAGCTCTCCTTTCTCTTTTACAATTTTGCTAGCAATTAAAAACTGTTTATTACCACAATGAATAATCCCATGAGGCTTCAACATGTAGGTGTGACTATCAAAATGATTTTCTTTCCTATACTCAGCTTCGAGCCAGATTCCATCCTCTAAAACAGCTTGATAAATTATTTTTATTACTTCTGAGTCATAAGGATTCTCTGCATTTTCAGTAAAATTTTGCGACACAAAGCGGAAACGTGACTGCCAATTATCCAGACGAGTATCTTTTATCAACTGTTGTTTCGCTGCTTCAAAGAATCCATTTACATTTTGTTGAATATCTGTAGGCAAATACTCACATAAATAATTATTTGCCATCACTAAGACTAACGCTAATTCTGAGTTGAATTGTTCAATAAAGGCATTTTGACTTAAACAATATTGTGCTGCTTTCCGCCCCCTACTCTCTATTAAGGTAAGTTCGCCTGCTGAAAGCAGTTGAGGAATAAGCTCCAAATCTCTTTGTATTGCTTTAACGAATGATTTTTCTTCTATATCACAATCATAATAATGACGTACTTTTTCTTTAAACTCGTCAATTGCTAAAGCTGATTTCGGAGCACGAGGCAAAATCTTATAAAGTTCTAGCACTCGGTTAATTAGATTTATATTGGTTTTACTCATACCATTATTCTTTATATCGAATCCGTATACATAGAATAACAGCATTAAGAGACGCTATATGTCTCTAAAAACATCAATTTATTTGAACTGATTCAGTAGAAAGGCTAAATATTCACAAACTAAATAAAGTCTGCATCATGGGCAAACTTCTGCTATTGGCGAAGTTGAATCACCCTGCTAATAATGCACTAACCAACATTTAGGGGCTATTCCATAAACAATTTTAATGCTGAGGTTAATGTCCATTTCACTTGTATCTTATTGGAAAGGGCCACGTGCGAAATTAGAAATCGCTTTAGTGAAAGGCAAACAGCTACATGACAAACGCGCTACGGAAAAAGACCGTGACTGGCAACGTGATAAAGCCCGTATTATGCATAAATAAAAAAAAAACCTCCCATGTGATCTGACCCCATAAAGTTGGACGAATTAATTAAGCAGCTTTTAAGGACTGAGTTCTGTACTGTACGGGACTCAATCCTTTTAATTTAACCTTGATTCTT
>NZ_JBIQOD010000039.1:0-1271 GCF_044130335.1 Acinetobacter halobius | reverse complement strand
CACTGCTGTCCCATAGTTTTGTTTAAATAAAAAACCTGAGTCCAAAATAGTTAAAATATAAGTGCGAACAAACACTTTAACTACAAGGACTCAGGTTTTGTCACATCAGAATACCGTATTTCATCAATTACTTAAACCTATTTCAAGATGTGATTTTGAACGTCTTGCCAAGCAGCATCATTGTGGACAAAAATTAAGATCAGCCACACGCTGGGATCAGTTTATTGCCATATTGATGTCCCAGCTGTCCTGTCGACAAAGCTTAAGAGATATTCAATCCAATCTCGAATCACAGCAGGAAAAGCTCTATCATCTCGGTGCTAAGACTATTGCACGAAGCACCTTGGCAAGAATCAATGAAGAACAGCCTGCCAGCCTATATCAGCAATTATTTACTCAGTTACTTCGGCATTGTGAAAACACGAAGATTGCACATAAATTTCGATTTAAGAATCCGCTGTATTCACTTGATGCAAGCCACATTGATCTTTCACTGTCCTTATGTGAATGGGCAAAAGTACATGAATCTAAAGCGAGCATTAAACTGACCGTTGGTTTAAATCATAGTAATACCATCCCTGAATTCGTGGCACTTGGAGATGGCATTGAAAATGATATGGTGCAAGGCAGAGCACTTAGATTTCCTGCTAGAAGTATTGTGGTATTTGATAAAGGATATATTGATTATCAATGGTTTGCTCAGTTAACAGATCAGAACATCAGTTTTGTGACTCGACTACGTCCAAAGACAGTTTATCAAGTTAAATCGAGCTATAAGGTCTTGGCTTGCAAGGGGATTCTTTCGGATGAATGCATTGAATTAACGAGTATCCATGCCAAAAAAAGAGGAGCACCGAAGCGATTAAGGCGTATAGAATTTTATGATGCTGAAAAGCAAAGGAGCTTCGAATTTCTAAGCAATAATTTCCATCTAGCGGCATCCACGATTGCAGCGATCTACAAAGATCGTTGGAAAGTAGAACTATTCTTTAAAGCGATTAAGCAAAATTTAAAATTGAAATCATTTCTAGGCCGAAGTCGTAATGCAATACAAACACAAATATGGATTGCATTAATCGCCTACTTGCTAGTGAGCTTTGCCAAACATATGGCGCAGGAAGGCTGGAGTATTCAAAGATTATTAAGAATTATTCAGGTGAATTTATTTGAAAGGAAGTATCTCAAGGCATTATTTTTACCCGATAAGAAGTGGCGAAAACAAGAAGAACCTCAATTGAGGTTCTTCTTGGAATAATTGTGGGACAGCAGTG
>NZ_JBIQOD010000038.1:0-2691 GCF_044130335.1 Acinetobacter halobius | reverse complement strand
CTTCGAGTAATTTCTACCTTTCAATCAATGAAATATTTTCGATCGATCAATCAGTAAAAATCCACACAAGTTGTTCTTCATAATCTCTTAATGATCTTCTCAATGGTTCGTCACCATTAATACCTCCACCCTAAGTTATTCACTACATTGCGTTGGTGTGTTGCGTATTCTATATAGTTTTATTTGTAACGCAAGCACATTTATATAAATATTTCAAAAAAACCACCCGACTGGTTATTTTTAAATCAAAATATCTATTTTAGATTAAATTATAGCCAATATCTGCAGTTTATCCACTATATAAATGCGCTATCTAAATAATAAAAACAGCTAATGCTGTTTTTTATTATTTAGTGAGTAGATTATTGTGCTTGTTCAGCTAACCAAGTCATAAACGCTTGGCGTTCAGATTTCGATGCACTTTTCCAAGTATTAATTAATTGCTGAGCATTGTTAGCACTTGGCAGATCTTTTGGTTTCACTACTTCAGCTTTTCCTACCACTGCTTGTGACGTATATATCGGTGCAGGCTGCGCAATCGTAGTTGCTTTTTGAGTGAGATCAGTTGGCGCATCATTAAATAAATTTTTCAGAATGCCAGAGCTTTGCGTTTTACTGCCTTTTTGTTCGACCAATAATTGATTCTTGGCATCATATAAACCAAAAACGGGCTGTTTAGCATATGCCTTTGCATCATCATGGTTTTGTGGCGGATTGAGTAAAGCTAAACGATAGGTCTGCTGATCTTGTAGAATTGGAGTTTTAATATTCACCACACCAGAGCGAACAATATCATGCGAACCAATGCCAGGATGCTCTTCAAAGAACTGGATATAACGAACACTGATAATATTTTCGCCTGCATCAATACTATATGTACTGTCTGAACTAAATAAACGACTCTTGACCTCTTGCCCATTTAAACCTTCAATTTTAATTTCTTCAGGTGCGGTAATAGTTACTGCTGAAAATGCGGAAGTACTCAACATCAATACTACTGTTGCAAGGGTTGCACGTAAGGTCATTTTTACACTCTATCCGTTGTTTATTAAAGTTTAGTTGCACTATGCAGTGTATAAATGACAATTTTATGACAATTTCTGAGCCTAGAACCAACCTACAACTACAATATATATTGCTAAGCTTTTATATTTTAAAGATAAATACCCAAACAAAAAAAAGAGCAGATCTACTCTGCTCTGTTTCATTTTAAAAACTAGCTATTAATTGAATGTTTTAAAGCGATCCGCTTCCGCCATAAATGTTTTCTCACCCGCAGGTGCTTCAATAGAACCAAAAACAAGTTGTGCACGCAATTTCCAATTACTAGGAATTTCAAAAAGCTCCGCGATTTCAGCATCTACGATTGGGTTGTAGTGCTGCAATGACGCACCAATGTTGTATTCAGATAAAGCTGTCCATACAGCAAACTGAGCAATTGCAGAGGAATGTTCAGACCAAACGGGGAAGTTATCTGCATAAAGTGCAAACTGTTCTTGTAATGATTTTACAACATCTTGATCTTCATAAAATAAAACCGTGCCATAGCCTGCTGAAAAACTATCAAGCTTTTTATTTGTCGCCTCAAACGCAGCTTCAGGAACAATTTTACGTAACGTTTCACGTACGATATTCCAAAACTGTAAATGCGACTCACCAAATAAAGTCACAATACGGGAAGTCTGTGAGTTAAATGCCGATGGACTGTGATTTACAGCTTCCTTAATGAGTGACTCGATATTTGCTGGTGTTAAATCAACATTTTTACCAATTGCATAAATAGTGCGACGCTGTTTGATTTGGTCTAAAAATGACATGTTATTTTCCTCAATGATCTCTCGATCTCGTTATATGTGATTCGTATTTATCATAATCATTATTTTAAATTTGAACATGCTTAATTGAGCGACATAGTGTCTTAAAAATAGAACAATCTTAATTCGCTCATGACTTAAAACATAAATACTCGATTAGCTCAATCTCACCGTCAATCCACTAAGCATAAATCATAAAGCGTTCTTCATCTTTATGCTGTTCTTTTTCAGCGGGCTTTTCCTCTATCGAACCAAAGACCAACTGCGCACGTAACAGCCAATGTTTTGGAATCTCAAAAACTTTTAAAATGTCAGCGTCAATACTCGGGTTATAATGTTGTAAGGACGCACCCAAACCCGCATCTACTAAACATGTCCATACAGCATATTGGGCCATACCTGAAACTTGCTCTGACCAAACTGGAAATTCTGCCGCATCAAAAGGAATTTTCTTTTGTAACTGTTGGATGATCTGCTGATCTTCATAAAATAGAACTGTACCAAACCCTACCGAGCATTGATCAACCTTTAGTTCTGCACCAGCAAAAATATGCGCAGGGACTAACTTGCGTTGCACTTCTTTTACGACATTCCAAAAGTGATGATGCGCATCGCCCATTAAAATCACAATACAAGTACTTTGTGAATTATGTGCCGAAGGACAACTTCGCACGGCCTCTTGGATCAATTCAGCTAAATACACCTGACTTAAATGTACACGCTTCCCTAAAACATAAATACTACGGCACTGCTGTCCCATAAATATCACAAGAAGAACCTCAGTTGAGGTTCTTCTTGCTTATTCCACTTCTTATCAGGAAGAAATAGTGCCTTTAAGAGCTTCCTTTCAAATAAATTCACCTGAATAATTCTTAAT
>NZ_JBIQOD010000037.1:0-5237 GCF_044130335.1 Acinetobacter halobius | reverse complement strand
GTTAGGGGGCTTTTGAATAATGAGCTGGCGATGACTTACTCTCACATGGCAAACGCCACACTACCATCAGCGCTAAGAGGTTTCACTTCTGAGTTCGGGAAGGGATCAGGTGGTTCACTCTTGCTATTGTCGCCAGCACAACTGTTATGGACTTGTTCGGGTCTTATTTCAACTGTACTTACAGTCTATGCCTTACTTCGTTCCAAATAGAATGCATTAACAGGTATATCTGAGTTGGATATTCTACTTAGCTTTATAACTAAATCAAGGTATTTGCAGTGATTTGAACCACAACACCAACTGTTTGGGTGTTGTATAGTCAAGCCTCACGAGCAATTAGTATTGGTCAGCTTCACATATCACTATGCTTCCACATCCAACCTATCAACGTCGTAGTCTTCAACGGCTCTTTAGAGGACATAAAGTCCTAGGGAAATCTTATCTTGAGGTAGGCTTCCCGCTTAGATGCTTTCAGCGGTTATCCCTTCCGAACATAGCTACCCGGCGATGCGACTGGCGTCACAACCGGTACACCAGAGGTTCGTCCACTCTGGTCCTCTCGTACTAGGAGCAGATCCTCTCAAATTTCCAACGCCCACGGTAGATAGGGACCGAACTGTCTCACGACGTTCTAAACCCAGCTCGCGTACCTCTTTAAATGGCGAACAGCCATACCCTTGGGACCTGCTTCAGCCCCAGGATGAGATGAGCCGACATCGAGGTGCCAAACACCGCCGTCGATATGAACTCTTGGGCGGTATCAGCCTGTTATCCCCAGAGTACCTTTTATCCGTTGAGCGATGGCCCTTCCATACAGAACCACCGGATCACTAAGACCTACTTTCGTACCTGCTCGACTTGTGGGTCTCGCAGTTAAGCGCGCTTTTGCCTTTATACTCTACGCGTGATTTCCGACCACGCTGAGCGCACCTTCGTACTCCTCCGTTACTCTTTAGGAGGAGACCGCCCCAGTCAAACTACCCACCAGACATGGTCCTCGTCCCGGATTACGGGACAGAGTTAGAACCTCAATATTACCAGGGTGGTATTTCAAGATTGGCTCCACCGAAACTAGCGTCTCGGTTTCAAAGCCTCCCACCTATCCTACACAAGTAAGATCAAAGTTCAATGTCAAGCTGCAGTAAAGGTTCACGGGGTCTTTCCGTCTAGCCGCGGGTACACCGCATCTTCACGGCGAATTCGATTTCACTGAGCCTCTGCTGGAGACAGCGCCCCCATCATTATGCCATTCGTGCAGGTCGGAACTTACCCGACAAGGAATTTCGCTACCTTAGGACCGTTATAGTTACGGCCGCCGTTTACTGGGGCTTCGATCAAGAGCTTCGCTTACGCTAACCCCATCAATTAACCTTCCAGCACCGGGCAGGCATCACACCCTATACGTCCACTTTCGTGTTTGCAGAGTGCTATGTTTTTAATAAACAGTTGCAGGGGCCTGGTTTCTGTGGCTGCCAATAGCTCAAGGAGTAAATCCTATCACCGTCGGCAGCGTACCTTCTCCCGAAGTTACGGTACCATTTTGCCTAGTTCCTTCAGCAGAGTTCTCTCAAGCGCTTTGGTCTACTCGACCTGACCACCTGTGTCGGTTTCGGGTACGATTCCTATGTAACTGAAGCTTAGAGACTTTTCCTGGAAGCATGGTATCAGCCACTTCACTGTACAAGTACAGCTTGCTATCAGTTCTCAGCATACAGTACCCCGGATTTGCCTAAGATACATGCCTACAACCTTCCACCTGGACAACCAACGCCAGGCTGACTTAACCTTCTCCGTCCTCTCATCGCATTACATAGAAGTATTGGAATATTAACCAATTTCCCATCGACTACGCCTCTCGGCCTCGCCTTAGGGGTCGACTCACCCAGCCCCGATTAACGTTGGACTGGAACCCTTGGTCTTTCAGCGAACGGGTTTTTCACCCGTTTTGTCGTTACTCACGTCAGCATTCGCACTTCTGATACCTCCAGCATACTTCTCAATACACCTTCATCGGCTTACAGAACGCTCCCCTACCACTTGCAATAAATTGCAAATCCGCAGCTTCGGCATATAGTTTTAGCCCCGTTACATCTTCCGCGCAGGCCGACTCGACTAGTGAGCTATTACGCTTTCTTTAAAGGGTGGCTGCTTCTAAGCCAACCTCCTAGCTGTCTATGCCTTCCCACATCGTTTCCCACTTAACTATAATTTTGGGGCCTTAGCTGGCGGTCTGGATTGTTTTCCTCTTGACTACGGACGTTAGCACCCGCAGTCTGTCTCCCGGATAGTACTCATTGGTATTCGGAGTTTGCATCGGTTTGGTAAGTCGGGATGACCCCCTAGCCGAAACAGTGCTCTACCCCCAATGGTATTCGTCCGAGGCGCTACCTAAATAGCTTTCGGGGAGAACCAGCTATCACCGAGTTTGATTAGCCTTTCACCCCTATCCACAAGTCATCCCCTGGCTTTTCAACGACAGTGGGTTCGGTCCTCCAGTTAGTGTTACCCAACCTTCAACCTGCTCATGGATAGATCACCCGGTTTCGGGTCTACACCCAGCAACTAAACGCCCTATTAAGACTCGATTTCTCTACGGCTCCCCTATGCGGTTAACCTCGCTACTGAATGTAAGTCGCTGACCCATTATACAAAAGGTACGCAGTCACCGAACATGTCGGCTCCCACTGCTTGTATGCATGCGGTTTCAGGTTCTATTTCACTCCCCTCACAGGGGTTCTTTTCGCCTTTCCCTCACGGTACTGGTTCACTATCGGTCAGTCAGGAGTATTTAGCCTTGGAGGATGGTCCCCCCATATTCAGACAAGGTTTCACGTGCCCCGCCCTACTCGACATCATCATATAAGCCCTTTCGTGTACAGGACTATCACCCACTATGGTTGCACTTCCCAGAGCATTCCACTAAAACTTATATGACTTAATGGGCTTTTCCCCGTTCGCTCGCCGCTACTGAGGGAATCTCAATTGATTTCTTTTCCTAAGGGTACTGAGATGTTTCACTTCCCCTCGTTCGCCTCGTATGACTATGTATTCATCATACGATACCTGCCTTATGACAGGTGGGTTTCCCCATTCAGAAATCTCCGGATCACAGGATATTTGCCGCCTCCCCGGAGCTTATCGCAGGCTATTACGTCTTTCTTCGCCTCTGACTGCCAAGGCATCCACCACATGCACTTAATTACTTGACTATACAACCCCAAACAGTCGCTAATCCCTACAAGTAGGATATTGCGTCGCGAACTTAATCGCTACAGTTGGAGCCTTGTAGATTTAACTACGTACAGCTTCAATTCAATTCACATACCAAAACGCTTGATTCAGTTAATTTCGCTAGTAACTCATTTCTTCAATCTTCACCATCCAGTAATAAATCACTGTTAATGTCGATCTTAAAAACGAGTATGAACAAATTATTTCAACTCAAATATATTCTGTTAATGATTTTTCCTGCCTTCGTCAGGTCAGGAAACTGCGATAAATCACAGAAGTTAATAAGCTTTAACTTACTAATTTCTATAATCTATGGTGGAGACTAGGAGAGTCGAACTCCTGACCTCCTGCGTGCAAAGCAGGCGCTCTACCAACTAAGCTAAGTCCCCAGCTTATCAATAAGTCAATGTCTCTGTTTTTCTGTATTCAGCATTTATTCAATACTTTGTTAGTCAGATTTGGTGGGTCTGACAAGACTTGAACTTGTGACCCCACGCTTATCAAGCGTGTGCTCTAACCAACTGAGCTACAGACCCTCAGATACATCGTCATGAAGAACAACTTGTTGTGGATTCTTACCAATCGTCAATCTTTCGTTAAGGAGGTGATCCAGCCGCAGGTTCCCCTACGGCTACCTTGTTACGACTTCACCCCAGTCATCGGCCACACCGTGGTAAGCGTCCTCCTTGCGGTTAGACTACCTACTTCTGGTGCAACAAACTCCCATGGTGTGACGGGCGGTGTGTACAAGGCCCGGGAACGTATTCACCGCGGCATTCTGATCCGCGATTACTAGCGATTCCGACTTCATGGAGTCGAGTTGCAGACTCCAATCCGGACTACGATCGGCTTTTTGAGATTAGCATCCTATCGCTAGGTAGCAACCCTTTGTACCGACCATTGTAGCACGTGTGTAGCCCTGGTCGTAAGGGCCATGATGACTTGACGTCGTCCCCGCCTTCCTCCAGTTTGTCACTGGCAGTATCCTTAAAGTTCCCACCCGAAGTGCTGGCAAATAAGGAAAAGGGTTGCGCTCGTTGCGGGACTTAACCCAACATCTCACGACACGAGCTGACGACAGCCATGCAGCACCTGTATGTAAGTTCCCGAAGGCACCAATCCATCTCTGGAAAGTTCTTACTATGTCAAGACCAGGTAAGGTTCTTCGCGTTGCATCGAATTAAACCACATGCTCCACCGCTTGTGCGGGCCCCCGTCAATTCATTTGAGTTTTAGTCTTGCGACCGTACTCCCCAGGCGGTCTACTTATCGCGTTAGCTGCGCCACTAAAGCCTCAAAGGCCCCAACGGCTAGTAGACATCGTTTACGGCATGGACTACCAGGGTATCTAATCCTGTTTGCTCCCCATGCTTTCGTACCTCAGCGTCAGTATTAGGCCAGATGGCTGCCTTCGCCATCGGTATTCCTCCAGATCTCTACGCATTTCACCGCTACACCTGGAATTCTACCATCCTCTCCCATACTCTAGCTTCCCAGTATCGAATGCAATTCCCAAGTTAAGCTCGGGGATTTCACATCCGACTTAAAAAGCCGCCTACGCACGCTTTACGCCCAGTAAATCCGATTAACGCTCGCACCCTCTGTATTACCGCGGCTGCTGGCACAGAGTTAGCCGGTGCTTATTCTGCGAGTAACGTCCACTATCCAAGAGTATTAATCTCGGTAGCCTCCTCCTCGCTTAAAGTGCTTTACAACCAAAAGGCCTTCTTCACACACGCGGCATGGCTGGATCAGGGTTCCCCCCATTGTCCAATATTCCCCACTGCTGCCTCCCGTAGGAGTCTGGGCCGTGTCTCAGTCCCAGTGTGGCGGATCATCCTCTCAGACCCGCTACAGATCGTCGCCTTGGTAGGCCTTTACCCCACCAACTAGCTAATCCGACTTAGGCTCATCTATTAGCGCAAGGTCCGAAGATCCCCTGCTTTCCCCCTTAGGGCGTATGCGGTATTAGCATCCCTTTCGAAATGTTGTCCCCCACTAATAGG
>NZ_JBIQOD010000036.1:0-5968 GCF_044130335.1 Acinetobacter halobius | reverse complement strand
ACGGTATTCTGATGTGACAAAACCTGAGTCCTTGTAGTTAAAGTGTTTGTTCGCACTTATATTTTAACTATTTTGGACTCAGGTTTTTTATTTAAACAAAACTATGGGACAGCAGTGGCCTCGGCATCCTTTTATTTTTTTAGCGTTTGACCACAATCGAATCAATCCCGCTATGTTGTAGGGTTTGCTGTGCAATCACCGCAGCTTCTTGCGAGTCATATGGCCCTGAAATCACGCGATACCATGTTTGGCCACCTTCAACGGTTTTGACTACATCGGCAGAGAGACCATTTAAGATAATTTCTGCACGACGTGCATCGGCACTGTCTGGGTCAGGGTAGCTACGCACTTGCAATATAAAACTTGGCGCTTGCGGTGTTGGTGCTGCTTCGGTTAAACCTGGTTCAGCAGGGGTGCTTTCTTCGGCAGCAGGTGCTTCAACAATCACCACAGTGCTTGGATTATCCTTCGTTTCAGGAATGGCTTGATCTGGAATCGGCGTCACTTGCTGCTGTGGCAGTAGGTCGTAGAAACGGTAATCTTTATTGGTTTCTTCTTGATAATGTTCCGAGGTGATTTGACCTTTTGGCTTCACTGGCGCCCAAGGCTTCCACAGTAACAGTGCTACAGCAAAACAGAGCACGATTAAAATGACCACAAGTGTACCGAGCCAAGCTGGAATCAGTGGCTTTTTGGGTTTGTTCGGTCTTTCAGATACACCGCGCTGCGTTTTTCCAAACACGTGGAAACCTCTTTTCTTCTAATCAATATGAGGGACTGGCCCATTCTTTTCTTTATTTTAATACTTGGCCTCAAGGAATTAAAAGAGGCATCGTCGTAAAATAAAGAATCGCTTTGCAAAATTCAAGTTTCACAAAGCGAACAATATATCAGGGTTGATATGGCTACTTTGGGCAAAGCCCTTCGTCTTGCGACGATGTGCAAAGCGTTGCTTTGCTATTTACATCGTCTCAGGTGCAGATACACCTAGTAACTCTAAACCATTACGCAAAACTTGTTGTACGTTTATTGAAAGTAATAAACGGGCTTGCGAAAGGGCAACATTCTGTTCGTCGATAATTCTTGTATTATCCAAGTTATACCAACCATGGAATAACGCCGCGAGTTCTTTCAAATAGTTGCCCACTTGGTGTGGTTCATAGCTATTTGCAGCACGAATCACAATTTCAGGATAGGCTGCAAGTTTTGCCAGAATTTCAGTTTCAGCGTCCAGCGTTAATAAAGTCGCATCGTAATCAGCTGTTTTGCTACGATCAAAAGGAATGCCTTTTTCAGGGGCTTTCACATCGACCATACGATTGACACGTGCATGCGCATATTGGATGTAGTACACCGCATTGTCTTTACTTTGTGAAACGGCAAGGTCTAAGTCAAAGTCAATGTGTTGTTCAGACTTACGCATCACGTAGTAGAAACGCGCAGCATCGTTGCCCACTTCTTTACGCAGGTCACGTAAAGTCACGAACTGGCCTGAACGAGATGACATTTGCACCATCTCACCACCACGCCATAAGCTCACGAACTGTACCAGAAGTACAGTCAGTTTTTTCGAGTCATAGCCCATTGCATCAATCGCGGCTTTAACCCGTGAAATATAGCCGTGGTGATCTGAACCCCAAATATCAATCAGGTCGGTATAGCCACGTTGTAATTTGTTGAGGTGATAAGCGATGTCAGAAGCAAAGTAAGTGGTTTGCCCATTACGACGCTTCACAACACGGTCTTTTTCATCGCCAAATTCAGTCGATTTGAACCAAATGTTGCCGTCTTTTTCGTATAAGAAACCACGTTGTTCTAAAGTGGCTAACGCTTCATCAATTTTATCAGTGAGTGATGCTTCGCTGAACCATTGGTTAAAGGTGACACCAAACTCGCCTAAGTCATCTTTGATGTCATCTAAGATGGCATGGAGTGCTGCTTGGTGGAATACACGGTAGCCAGCACCAATGAGTTGCTGTGAATTAGCAATTAAACCATCAATGTGTTTTTCTTTGTCGCCTGAAAGGACAACTTTATTGCCTTCAGCATCGAGCTCTTCTGCATATTGTACATCTTCAGGAACATCCTTATAGACGTCGGCTATAGGTCGAACGTAGGCATCGCCATCAGCATCAATAATACTTTGCGCGATTTCTTTAACATAATCGCCTTGATAGGCATTTTTAGGGAAAACCAGTTCCTGACCTGTTAATTCGAGGTAGCGTAAGTAGGTGGATGTTGCAAGGATGTCCATTTGACGGCCTGCATCATTCACATAATATTCACGGTCTACAGTTGCACCTGTTGCTTCAAGCAGGGTTGCAACGGTCATCCCGTACGCTGCGCCACGGCCATGACCAACGTGTAAGCTAGATGTCGGGTTGGCAGAAACGAATTCTACTTGGATTTTTTTCGCAGCATTGGCTTGAGTGCGACCAAATTGATGGCCTTGCGCTTGAATTTGGTCGAGCACAGCAAAACGTTGGTCAGCATTTAAAAAGAAGTTAATAAAGCCAGGGCCTGCGATTTCTGCTTTGCTGATGTCCGCCACTTCAGGCAGCGCAGCAAGAATTTTTTCGGCTAAATCACGTGGCTTCATCCCCGCAGCTTTAGAGGCAATCATCGCGATATTGGACGCGAAGTCACCGTGGCTTCGGTCTTTGGTACGCGTCAAATTACTGCTGTTATTCCAGTCTGCTGGAAGGATGCCTTCAGCTTGAAGGTTTTGCACTGCGTGCTCGAGAGCTGCTTGGATTGCCGTGTTCATATTCAGTCGAAAATAGATGTCGCAGAAAAACGCTAAATATAGCAAATTTCGACGTCTTTAGGTGAATCCATTTTTGTAGAATAAAAAATGCGCATTAACCGCTAACGATTGCGCTGCAATAAAGATGAAAAGTGCAGTATGATCAAAACCAAAATTCATGTTTTTAAGGATGAAATGTGTCTGAACAGCGCCCTATGATCATTGGCAATATTCCCAAGTTACCCGCAAAATACGCCATGTTTATTTTGCCGTTTTTTATCTCATTTTTTATGAGTGGCATTATTTCGATGATCAATCTGTGGCGTAATTTGGGCTGGGTGGACAACTTTCTACAGGTTTGGCTGTCTGCATGGATGATGTCTTGGGTGGTGGCCTATCCTGTCGTGCTCATTGTACTGCCGATTGTGCGCCGTTTGACTGGTGTGTTTGTTGATATGTCACATTTGAACCCACCCAAATAAGCCCCATTTTAGCCATTTTCACGGCATGAAACAGGTTTGCTCAGTAGTTCCGCATTTTGGTTTTGAAAACGATACAGTTTGCCTGCATGAAAGAGCTTAATCACTTGGGCACTGGCAAGTTGTTGTTGAAAACGACTCAGGCTTTGGCGTTGAAATGGATCGAAGGGATTGCCGTAGTTTTTGTTGTCGAGTAAAAACTGAATCTGTCCTGCTTCTTTATCATAACCATATAAAATACGTTTACCTTGCGCATCTTGAAGCTCAAACGTAGGGGGATGACTGCTGATTTTACAATTCAGACGCAGTGAGAGCACAAAACCTTCGGTCGATTTGTTTTGTAGCTGATAAATCCCTTGTTTTTCATTCTCCAAATAGACCCATTGGTTTAACGGTAGGTTGGCACTGAGTTGCTCATATTGTTCGATGGTGGCTTTACTGATATCGACAATGCCTTTTTGATCAATTTCAGGCAGTTTCTCGTGATTACCCAATAGTCCTGTAATTTTATCACTCACGGTATTTTGAGCCTTAGAGACAGATTGGCAAGCGGTCAGTTGAGCGGTAACAACGCTTATGAGGCCCAACAAGAGCATTAATTTTTTTATTGTCATTTTTTTGCGGATAGAGAACTACGAAAGGCGCTAGCTTAGCTTGTGTAATGGTGAAGTTCAATTTTTATCCATTTTGAATTTTGCGAAAAGTCTGCTTCAGTCCCTATTTTTAGTTGTATGACTCAGTATTTTTATTTTCAGACTAAATCGCTTTGATAATTGCATCACGCTTATAAATATCAAAACATGAGTAAATGGCGCTAAGCTAGTAGCCGAAATAGATGTACAGATTCTCCCATAGGTTCATCTAAATCTATGTATAACGAGATAGGTAATGACGACAGAATATTTAAAGACAAAACAACCCTTATACATCCCTTATGCGGGCAATACTTTACTTGAGTTGCCGCTGTTAAATAAAGGATCCGCATTTACGGAAGAAGAGCGCACTCGCTTCAACTTGCATGGTTTAATTCCGCATGTTGAAGAAAGCATTGAAGAACAAAGTCAGCGTTCTTATCAACAGTACTGTGCTTTTAATGATGCAATCAATAAGCACATTTACTTGCGTAATATTCAAGACACCAACGAAACCTTGTTCTATCACCTCATTGAAAACCATTTAAGTGAGATGATGCCGATCATCTATACTCCAACGGTGGGTGAGGCCTGTCAGCGTTTTTCGGATATTTATCGTCGCCATCGTGGCACATTTATTTCCTATCCAGACCGTGCGCATATTGATGACATCTTGCATAACATTAACAAGAAAAATGTCAAAGTTATTGTGATTACCGACGGTGAGCGTATTTTGGGCTTGGGCGACCAAGGCATTGGCGGGATGGGTATTCCGATTGGAAAATTATCACTATATACCGCGTGTGGTGGTATTAGTCCAGCGTATACGTTACCAATTACCCTCGATGTCGGGACCAATAATCAACAGTTATTGAATGACCCGATTTATATGGGTTGGAATCAACCACGCATCAGTGGTGATGAGTACTATGCTTTTGTCGATGAAGTGATTGCGGCGATCAAGCGTCGTTGGCCGAAAGCGCTGATTCAATTTGAAGATTTTGCGCAAAATAATGCCATGCCGTTACTGAATAAGTATCGTGATGCAATCTGTTGTTTTAATGATGATATTCAAGGTACGGCAGCCGCTTCTGTGGGCAGTTTGATTGCTGCATCACGTGCGGCAGGTAAACAACTCAAGGATCAAACCGTTGCCTTCTTAGGTGCAGGTTCAGCAGGCTGTGGGATTGCTGAACAAATCGTTGCGCAGATGAAAGTTGAAGGTTTAACTGATGCTGAAGCGCGTGCACGCGTGTATATGGTCGATCGTTTTGGTTTAATCACTGAAAATCAGCCGAATCTACTCGACTTCCAACGTAAATTGGCACAAAAGCCAGACGTGATTGCGCAATGGGGAAATGTGGAAGAGGTGATTTCACTGCTCGATGTCGTGAAAAATGCCAAACCTACCGTGTTGATTGGGGTGTCGGGTCAGCCGGGCTTATTCACTGAAGAAGTAATTCGCACCCTAGCATCCAACTGTGATCGTCCGATTGTGCTGCCACTGTCTAATCCAACCTCGCGTGTCGAAGCTGTGCCAGCAGATATTATTCACTGGACGGACGGCAAGGCTTTGATTGCGACAGGTAGTCCTTTTGCTCCAGTCAACTATCAAGGCAAAATTTATAATATTTCGCAGTGCAATAACTCGTATATCTTCCCAGGCATTGGGCTGGGCGTGATTGCGGCCAATGCAACCCGTGTGACGGATTCTATGCTGATTGCATCGAGTAATGCTTTGGCAGATTGTTCACCGATGTTGGTTAATCCTGAAGCAGACTTGTTACCTGAAATTGATGAAATTCAGAAAGTATCTAAGCTGATAGCTTTCAAGGTTGCGAAAGCAGCGATGGATGCAAGTGTAGCTCCGATTATTAGTGATGAGCAATTGCAACACGCGATTGAAAAGAACTTCTGGAAGCCAGAGTATCGTCACTATAAACGTGTCGCCTTCTAAAGCTGAAATGAGATAATAAAAAAAGGAGCAGAATGCTACTGCTGTCCCATAGTTAGACTTAAATAAAAAAACCTGAGTCCAAAGTAGTTAAAATATAAGTGCGAACAAACACTTCAACTACAAGGATTCAGGTTTTGTCACATCAGAATACTGT
>NZ_JBIQOD010000035.1:0-6480 GCF_044130335.1 Acinetobacter halobius | reverse complement strand
TTTAGATGCGTGGTGTGTGAACCAAAAATTGCCGGTATGTACCGGCTCCCAATCCATTTAATTGACTTAACTGACAGTAAAGATAGTGCTTGGCCAAAAGAGATCCTGACTATTGTGTTTCTAAGAGAAAAATCTATAAGCGGAAACTCTGGCCTACAGATTAAAAATAAAACCCAAGTTAAAACGCTCTCACATGCGATTTCAGCCACGTTTTTACTTAAGGCATAGAAGCTACTATTGAAATGAGTAATCAGGTCAAAAAACGCAAATGAGCACCAAATAGAGGATATTTTTATTCTAATCGGGATGGATAGAGCGAGTGTCTACGAGCGAACCATCAAAATTCGCACCTCGACCCTCTGAAAAACAGCTTTTTAGGACGTGAAGTCTAAATAAGCGTAAATCACGTGCAGAAAATTGGGCCTAGATCGAGCGTAGCGAGTAAAAAAGCTTTATGAGCGAAGCGAATTCCGAGTTTCTTTTGCTCTTGCTTTTGCTTTTTCTCAAAGTCACAACAGGATGATCTAAAAAATTGCTCCACGAATCGAGCGAAAGCGAGATTCAATAGAGTTTGAGCGTAGCGAAAACCAAGGGCAATTTTTCCCTCCTAAGGCTTTTAATAATTTTTAAAGTTTTTAAATACTTTTAGACCTGCTATAAGCCTTTATACATAAGGGTTTAAGAGCTTATATCACTACGTTTATCGACCCATATCACTACGTTTATCGACCCATATCACTACGTTTATCGACCCATATCACTACGTTTATCGACCATTTGACTACTCCAATATTTCATGTAGTATTACTACATCATTTTATGATGTAGTAATAAGAATAATGAAAGACTTAGTTGTCAAAGATAATGCTTTAATTAACGCAAGTTATAACCTTGATTTAGTTGAGCAAAGGTTAGTTCTATTAGCAATCATTGAAGCCAGACAAACAGGTAAAGGAATCAATGCTAATGATGCGTTGGTAATTCATGCATCAAGCTATATTGAGAATTTCGGTGTAGAAAAACATACGGCTTATGCTGTTTTGAAAGAGGCAAGTAAGGTCCTATTTGATAGGAGATTTACTTATCAATCTTTAACAGATAAAGGTAATGTAAAAACTACTCATAGCCGTTGGGTAAGCGAAATTAGCTATATTGATAATGAAGCATCTGTAAGTCTTATCTTTTCACCAGCTGTCGTCCCATTAATTACAAGGCTTGAGGAACGCTTTACTAGCTATGAATTAAAGCAAGTAAGTCAATTGACAAGCAGATATGCAACTAGACTTTACGAACTATTAGTTGCTTGGCGCACCACTGGTCAAACTCCAGTATTTGAGATTTCAGAATTTAGGCAGCAACTTGGTATTGCAGATGATGAATACACGCGCTCAGATAATTTCAAAAGAAGAGTTCTAGATATAGCTATATCCCAAATCAATACTTTTACAGATATCAAAGTTAAGTCTGAACAGCATAAAACTGGGCGATCAATCTCAGGCTATAGTTTTTCATTTAAGCCAAAGACATCAGTTAAAAATATTTCTAAAACAAGCAATGAACAGTTAGAACTGATTGGCCAATTGACAGATAAACAGATTCTTTTGTTCTCTGGTAAGTTAGCGTATGAACCCACATTCGCATCAAAATATAGTAAAGCTGGTGAAAGCTATGATGACTTTATAATTAGAATCTCTGGAGACTTAACAGATCCTAAAAAAATTAAAGAATACTCTCCATATCTAAAAGAATTAGGATTTAAATAGGTTTGTAAATTGACATTGTCAAATTAACAGTAAAGTATTAACTCAATTTAACCCCAGTTTACAATATGAAAAAATTATCAGTTTCAGAATTAGCTAAGCTGTATGGATATTCAAGACAAGCTATATATGCCCATATAAATAAAGGAAATTTATCGAAAGGTTCTGATGGGTTAATTGACTTTTCAGAAGCTTTAAGAGTATTTGGAGAACCTCAAAATAAAACATCAAATGTCAATCAGAGTCAATCAACTAACAGTCAAAACTTGACTGAAGTTGACTTATTAAAACGACAAGTTGACATACTTGAAAAACAATTGAATCAAGCTTTACTTAGAGAGAATCAATCATTAGAACGTGAATCTTTCTATCAAGAACAAATTGAAGCTATGCAACGCTTATTAGAGGCCCCAAAACCTCATATCCCTACGTCTATCGACCCAGAGCCTACTCAGGCTGAGCCGATGACAGAGGAAAAAGTAGAAGTCATCGCCATGCCGCAGAAAGAACCGGATACGACTGAAAATAAGCGGATTCCAGTGCCGGAGCACGTTGAACAGGAGCCGGAGAAAAGGGGCTTTTGGAGCCGTTTTTTTAGACCCTATGATTAACCACGATTGTTTAACTAATATGAACAAAGTCGTGAAACATTGATTAAATAATAGGCGTGGAACGTGAAAAATCATAAAAAAAGCCCACCAGAGGGTATGTGGGCTAAAATCATGTAACTACAGCATTGATTAATAAAGATAATTATAACGCATTTCGTATAACGTGCATTATGTTAATTTTAGAAATACTAAAAAGTCAAAATCATAAATAAATTTACTTAGATCTTGAAATAAGTTTGATATAGTAAAATTTATGATGAATAATCGATTCTATGGATAAAATATCCATAAAACTTAAGGTTTATATATGATTATTGACTTCACTGTACAAAACTTCCTCTCTTTTAGGGAGGAACAGACATTAAGTTTTGTCGCCGATAATAAAAATTTAGCACATAGTAGTCATCTATTAGAGACACCTATTACAGGACTTAAGCTCTTAAAGGTAGCCGTTATTTATGGTCCAAATGCATCAGGTAAATCTAACTTTTTGTCTGCTTTACACCGATTAAAACAATTAGTCGTAACTTCAGTATCTAATGCTCCGAATGATGAATTGGATGTTATGCCATTCCGTCTAGACAAAGAAAGTAGTGCTAGCCCAACTAGTTTTGAAATTAATTTCTTATGTAATGGTATTAGGTACAACTACTCAACGTTACTAGACTCCCAAAAAATTTATTCCGAATATCTTTCTTATTATCCTAAAAAATATAAGAAAAATATTTTCACTAGAGAGTTATCTGATTCAGATGAGTATATTTATAGCTTTGGTGATGACTTAAAACCCAAAAGGATCTATGACGATATTGCATTAAAAACATCTGATAAAGTTCTATTTTTATCAAAAGCCATCCAAGACAATAGCAAGTTTTTAAAACCCGTTTATGATTGGTTTGATAAGTTCCTCTTAGAACAATCTTCATTAGAAGATGCAGCAAAGCAAATCAATACAGATAATGCCTTCAAACAAAATTTTCTGGAATTTATTCGTAAACAAGATATTGATATCATCAATGTCGATGTTGATAGCTCATCATTAGCAGAAAAAATCATTAAAAGTGATAAGGATATGCCTCCAGAAATGAGAGAAAAAATTCTTAAAAATTTCAATGATAAGGTGGTTTATGATATTCAAACCTTCCATAAGGATTCCGATGGTGACTTAATACCTTTTGAATTCGGGTTAGAGTCTCACGGCACTCATAAGCTATTTGCTTTATCACCTCTTGTTTTAGAACAAACACCTAAAACGTTTTACGTTGATGAGCTAAGTTCTGCTTTACATCCTCTTTTAGTTAGAAATTTCTTAAAAACATTTCATGAAACAACTGATAGTCAGATGGTTTGTGTAACTCATGACACTCATTTAATTGATCCAGAATTCTTGAGAAAAGATCAAATTTACTTTGTAGAAAAAGATCAAGAACAATCTTCATCCCTATATTCTTTACTAGAATTTAATCCTAGGAATGATCGAGAAAACTGGGAACTACGATACTTATCAGGAAGATATGGTGCTACACCATATTTAAAATAATGAATAAAGAGATTTTTTAATGGGTACTGATGACATAGCTAAGAAAAGAATTCTAGCTAATCGAAAAGCTAGAGAAGATCGTAAGATTGCTAATCGTTCAGCTGGTAATCGTAGCGTTATTCCTAGAATACTAATCCTTACAGAAGGAGAGTCAGAAGAAATTTATTTTCAAGAACTGATTGATAGTATGTCCTTAGACACTGTTTTTGTAAGAAAAAGTACGCATACAGATAGTGTAGGAATTATTAATGATGCTATCAAATCTGCAAAGTCAGAAGCAAAAAATGGGAATGAATATACTTATATATTTTGTATATTTGATCTAGATACTGTGAAAAATAAATCTTTTCTTGATTTAATTAGCAGATATCGATCCAAGACTACAGAAATTTTTCCTATATATTCATTTCCTTGCATTGAAGTGTTTTTCTGTCTTCATTTTGAAATATGTACTAGACCCTTTCACACTATAAGGAAAAAAAAATCTATAGGCGATTCTGTAAAAGAATACTTTCAACAGAATTTTGATAATGAGTACTCTGAAACAAATAGAGAAAGTATTAAAAATTTAATTCCTCAATATAGAAACGCTATATATAATTCCCAAAAATTAATTGAACATCAAATTTCTGTTAATTCAATTAATCCTATAAGCACAGTACATAAACTACTAATTTTATTAGAGTCTATATATAAACGTAAAGGCCACTACATTTTTGAAAGAGAAGATATAGAAAGTTTTATTGAATCCAATATATGATCTTAGGCACCTTTCATGGTGCCTTTTCATTTAACATAAAATCTCTTATACGAAAGGCCCCTATTGGGCCTTTGTCAGCTATTACTAAACTATGAATAACCTAACTTTTTTTCAATTTCTCTAATTAAATCATCTCTATAAACAATGCCCGATAGAGCTTTAGCATGTAGAGCATCTTCAATGGCATGGGCATGGTGGGTATATTCTAAGCGGTGCTTATTCATAAATTTTTCAATGAAATATACCACTTCATAACCTTCATCTTTATCTACTTTAACTCTATCTGATGTTCCTTTATACGGAGCATCACCTTCATCACGAGACCAAGTATATTTATATAGACTATCTTGCAAATTCTCTTTCTTAACTTTTACAGTCATTTCGTAAACCTTTTAATAAAAATATTTTTAAAATCTAACAATAATAGATAGTTAAACAAAGGTCTAAACGAATGAGAGCGTCGGAATATGACGTTCTATTGAACATACAATCACTTATGTAACGTTCAATCCTCTAGACTTCTAAATTTAGAGTTCATACAGCAGGATATACATATGCAGCAAAAACCTTGGCAAAAGCTATTCAATGATTTCATTGGTGGGCTCATAAATATAAGCATTGTCGCAATCGTCCTCTTTTTCACAGCAGTCCAAACTACCAAATTTTTTTATTTGGAAATGCATATACAAGCACTGTTTTTAGGAGTCGGTACAGTATGTTTATTGATACTGTTTATCATTGGACTTATAGCTTTTGTCGAGGATAAAGCCACACCTCTATTGAATAGGTCAAATAACAAAGTTATCTCAGGTACTATTATGATAGCTATAGGTTTCTTTTTATTAATGCCAACTTTTTATACTTTATTTTTGGCTGATTTAATGAAAATAAAATAATAGGATTAACCACTAAAAAGCCCAAATTAATCTTGGGCTTTTTGTTCAATCTGCTCATTGGCCTCAAACATACCAAGATTGGTTATCCGGATGTTTTCCTGGCAATTTCCACAAAGCATCAGCCCTGCAAATTTTTGAACATTTTCCTTTGATTCACAGAAGTCACATGGCCGAGGAAATGAAACAATGTTGGCTGAATCGACAATAAAATTGCTCATAATTATAGAATCCTAATAAGTACTCATTATTTTCAATATTTTTCAAAACCTTACAGTTGTTTTTTAGTGTCTAAGAGTACACATGAGGGAAAAGGATATGTACTCAACTTTTATAAATAAAAACAGAATGTTAAAAACCATTAACCACTATTTCACGTACAAATGAGTGTACTCATAGATAGTCATATTTATCAGATATTAAGCATAAAAAAATCTCTTTTTTGAGTACGTATTTCTAAAGCATATAAATAGCCAATTCATGAGCCTGTTCTTGTATCGAAACGATTGGTAAAAGTGACAAAATGGTAATTTACTGACTATAAAGATATAT
Organism: Acinetobacter halobius; assembly: GCF_044130335.1. Lineage (NCBI taxonomy): Bacteria > Pseudomonadati > Pseudomonadota > Gammaproteobacteria > Moraxellales > Moraxellaceae > Acinetobacter > Acinetobacter halobius. The sequence goes on along the minus strand of NZ_JBIQOD010000035.1, from coordinate 364 downwards.
TGCTTGCACCTAAGATACTAATAATTAATATTTAATTAGGCATTTATGCTTGCACAAACATTTTATCATTGCTTGCGCACTAAACTATTGATGTTAAAAGGGAAATATAAATTTTAATGCTTGCAATAGTGCTTGCATTAACTATTTAATAAATTTCAAGTATTTAAGTATCTTTTACTAAGTTTTTTGCAAGCAATTTCTCGTCTATTCAAACGCCTTTAAAACCCTTTTTACATGCGAATTTTGGGCTTTTATCTTTAGATGCGTGGTGTGTGAACCAAAAATTGCCGGTATGTACCGGCTCCCAATCCATTTAATTGACTTAACTGACAGTAAAGATAGTGCTTGGCCAAAAGAGATCCTG
>NZ_JBIQOD010000034.1:0-8527 GCF_044130335.1 Acinetobacter halobius | reverse complement strand
TTTAGATGCGTGGTGTGTGAACCAAAAATTGCCGGTATGTACCGGCTCCCAATCCATTTAATTGACTTAACTGACAGTAAAGATAGTGCTTGGCCAAAAGAGATCCTGACTATTGTGCTTCTAAGGGAAAAATCTATAAGCGGGAACTCTAGTCTAGAGATCAAAAATAAAACCCAAGTTAAAACGCTCTCACATGCGATTTTGGCCACGTTTTTATTTAGGACATAGAATCTACTATTGAAATGAGTAATCAGGTCAAAAAACGCAAATGAGCGCCAAATAGAGGCTATTTTTATTCTAATCGGGATGAATAGAGCGAGTGTCTACGAGCGAAGCAACAAAATTCGCACCTAGACTCACTGAAAAACAGCTTTTTAGGCTGTGAAGCCTAAATAAGCGTAAATCACATGCAGAAAATTGAGTTTAGATCGAGCGTAGCGAGTAAAAAAGCTTTATGAGCGAAGCGAATTCCGAGTTTCTTTTGCTCTTGCCTTTGCTTTTTCTCAAAGTCACAACAGGATGATCTAAAAAATTGCCCCACGAATCGAGCGAAAGCGAGATTCAATAGAGTTTGAGCGTAGCGAAAACCAAGGGCAATTTTTTCAAACGTCTTTTTAATTATTTTTATATCTTTTAAATCTTTTCATTGAGCTGTATCCCTTATGGAGCAAGCTTTTCAACGTTTAAATATGACGGATTGACTACTAACTATGACGGATTGACTACTAACTATGACGGATTGACTACTTAACTATGACGGATTGACTACCAAATATGACAAGTATATAGTTGTCATATATAAAAGAAAATCAATGGTTTTATTTTGGATAAGAATCAAATTGTTAAATCAAATCAAGTTATAGAAGCTTCCTATCAATTAAGTGCTGTAGAACAGCGTATCGTCTTGGCAGCTATTTCACGTATTCCGAAGAGCCAGCCTATTACTGATGATGAGTTATACCCTGTAAGCGTTAATGAACTACAGCTATTAGGAGTACATGAAAAAACCGCATACAGAGACTTAAAAGAAGGTATTAATAGACTTTATGAAAGATCTATTAATCTTAGTATTGATGATAAATCTATAAAAATGAGGTGGGTACAAGAGATCCAGTTTTTGGATAGTCAAAGTATCATTGGTATTCGTTTTTCAAAACCTATCTTGCCCTTCATATCTAATTTAAGTAGAGAATTTACTAAGTATGCTCTATCAGATATTGCGGGGATCAATAGTGGATATGGTATTCGTATTTATGAATTATTGGTGCAATATAGACAAATAGGTAAGCGTGAAATCTCTGTTGAGAGCTTACGAAGCATGTTGGAGCTTGGCAAAAAATACCCATTATTTGCAGATTTCAAAAAACGGGTAATTGATACTGCTGTAGACCAAATAAATGAATGCAGCCCATTAAGCGTTTCCTATGAGCAGAAAAAAACTGGTCGTAAAGTCACCCATATTCTTTTTTCATTTAAAGAAAAATCAAAAAGTATTAATCAACAGAACGAACAAGATAAGGTTTATAAACTAACAGACGCTCAAATCAATCTGTTTGGCAATCAGCTTTCTCGCTTACATGAGCTATCGCATTTAGCAGCTCAAGGAGAAAGCTATGATGTACTGGCATCAAGAATAAAAGAAATGCTTAGAGATCCAATACAACAAAAGCAATTTATTCCTCATCTTAGGAATTTAGGTTTTAAAGGGTGAGGTTTGATTGTGTATGTAGCGGTTGACTGTTTCTTAATGTATCTTAGTTCACATAATAGACAACCTAAATTACAACATGAAATCACTATCTGTTATCGAACTTTCAAACCTCTATGGAATGACTCGTCAAGCCGTTTATAAACAAATAAATAAAGGTAATTTGAGTAAGAATAGCAATGGTAAAATTGATCTTTCTGAAGCTATTCGAGTCTTTGGTGAACCATCTAAACATGTGAACAGTTCACAGACAACAGAAACACGAAAGTTGTCAGAAGTTCACCTGCTTGAACAACAGGTTCACATGCTTCAAAAACAGCTAGAACAGGCTCATGACCGTGAGAAATTTCAACGAGATGAATTAAAAGCTAAGAATGATCAGTTACATGTTAAGGACGAACAAATTGAGGCAATGCAACGTCTATTAGAAGCCCCAAAAACCAATATGACTACGTTTACCGATCAAGAACAGCTGCAACCAAGCATGGCCAAAACAGCTCCAGAACCGGACACAGCAGAAGCTAAACATGACGGATTGACTACTCCGGTCGAAACAGAAAATAAGCGTATTCCGGTGCCGGATCAGGTTGAACCGGAGCAGCCGAAAAGAGGGTGGTTAAGCCGGTTTTTCTTGCCGAATGGCTAAGAGGCTTGTTTAGGTGTACTAATCAAAGTTGTGAAACATTGATCAAAAAATAGGCGTGGAACGTGAATAATCATGAAAAAGCCGTTCCAGTGCGCTGAACCCTAGAACGGCTTTGACTAAGATATTGATGCTTATAAGAAAAATTCAAGCATTTCGTATAAGGTGTATTATGTTAATTTTAGCGAAACTCAATAATAAAATTACTTCTTCTTAGGTTTCATACATGAAGATTTTGATAGGTTCACTGGCTGCTTTAAATTGTGTGCCTTAGCTCCCTGCTCTAAAAGATTCTGTAAACTTTTTTCAGAATTTTTAGGCTGTTTATTTTGAACATTCTTTTTACTCTGTGATGGCGATGCCTTTTTTTGAGATTTTACTGGTTGCTCAACTTTATCTTGTTTACTTTTAGGATTATTGACTACGGCTGCCTTTAAAGACTTTAGCCATGAGTATGTATAAGAATCTAATTTTAATAAGTGCTCAATCATTTCATTCCGTTGAGCTTTATCCATTTTAGAAAGAATGCTTTTTAGATCGGCATTAATTGATTGTTTTGGTGCTCCACGTTCACTAGCTTTTTCATACCATTCATGCCCAAGTGTATACTGACGGGTCTCCATATAAATAGCGCCTAATAACGTACATGGACGATAATTATCAGGTGTTAAAGTATGAGCTTTAGAAGCATTATCAATCGCAACTTCAACTTTTCGAAGATCACGTCTAACACCGCCGAGGGTAGTGAAGTAAGCGGATAATAGTTTTTTGTCTTTTAAGCGGATAATAGTTTTTTGTCTTTTATGCCAGCAATCGAAATTTTTTCTAGCAATTCTTCTGCTTCAAGACTTGCCTGACACTTTCTTAATTGGCTACTCGCATTAATAGCATTCCAAATATTTTTCTTATTTTTTTCAAATTCTTGAAGATAATGATTAGCTTCTAAACGATGAAACTTATGACGAACCTTACTACTAAAGAATCTCTTTCCTATAGTATTTAACCAAACAGCTTCATCTTGGGAAAGCCTGATATCACCCTCTAATTTACTTAAAATTTCTGAAATTTCTTTCGGTAAAGTACCTGATATATATTCATTAATTTCATATTTTTTAAGTAATGCTTGTTCTTTTTGCTTTGCAATATATACAGGATCTGATTCAAGTAACTTTTGTTTTTTAATAGCTTCTTGTCTCAACTTTTCTTGACGAACTTTTTCTTCGGTGAATCTCTCTAATTCAACTTTATTTGCAGTCCTTTTCAGAAAACTTGGTAAAAATTGAGTTAAAGATCTTAGAAGGTACTCATTTATATAAGCTTGTTCAAAATTACTTAAACTTTTATTTTCCTTATATTTTTCTAAAATATCTTTCGATCTACCTGTTTGTAAAAGTTCTGACTTTGAAAGGTCTAAAAAATATTCTTGGCATAAGTTTAAAAGTTTATTCTCAAAAGTCTCTAAATCATTTTCAGGAACATCTGTCCGTAAAGGTAAAGTCTTTCCATCAATCATAATTAAAATTTTATTTAAATCAAAAAATTATAATAAGTATAAAGAAAAATAGATATTTTCACTCACTAAATTTCTCCCATTTAACATAATGGGCGTTATACGAAACGCATTTTTAATATTACTTTAAGATCAGTATCTTATCGTTATTCATACCCTCTGGAACGTTCTCGTTCAACCGACTTGGAAGCAAGTCGGTTTCTTTTTAAGCAAAACTGTAACTTTTAGCCAATAAAATTGATCAAAAAACATTCGTTTTTGCATTTTTTCCTGATTTCTCAATGGTCCAGATTCAGAAATAATCCCCAATTTCTGCGGACAACTCTTGGGATAAAATAGGCCAACTTTGTAAGCCAAAGCGTACATAGATTTAGATAATTTGCGGATTGGATAACTAAAATCTTAGTCCTATGATCAGACATAAGGGAACTGGATGTTTCCCAAAAAATAAGAATAAGAAAATTGTTCAAGGAATGGGCCTAGCTCTAACGGTATAACGCACAACCCAATGTAAAAAGGCCCGACAGGATGTCGGGCTTTTTTATTACCAATTTTTTTTGATTCACATAATTCGTATTATGTTAATTGTAGAAAAATTTCATAATTAAATACGACTTATACCCTCTAATGCTACTTATCGTCTGTCGATTTATTGTCATCATATTTTCATTATTTGGACTCAAATAAGTGATTTCCAATAATGTTTCGTAAGCCTAGTCATAAACTACTATTGATTATTTCTAACAATCTAAAAAGTTATAGATCAGCCAATAATCTTTCACAAGAAGAGTTAGCTGAACTTTGTAAATTGCATAGGACATATATAGGAGCTATTGAGAGATGTGAAAAAAATCTTTCTTTAAGTTCCTTAGAGATAATTGCTGAAGCACTTGGAATCACTGTTCCAGAACTATTGATTCCAAGAGACTTTAATGACGCTACTATCAGCAGATGAGTATGTTCGTAATATCCAAAATGCAGGTATTACGATTCATACCCCTATCACTATTGGCCATCCTGAACTATGGATTCCAGATGAAATCCTAGAACAAATTTTAAATGAAAAATTGTGTGGTTTTGATGTTAGTGCTTATGCTGTAAAATCAAGATCAAAGGTTGTTAAACAAAAGGTTTGTGAAATTCTAGGATATCCCATCGAAAAAACTTTTCCGAAAGTTCAACCTCGATTTACGGGTCAAAATTTTGATACCTATAATCAAAAATCTAGAAATTTACAGATTTGGAATGAAGAGATTTCTGCTGAAAGACGCTATGTTATTATCGGCATTGACACGAATGATATTATTTATAAAGTGAAAGTTATCAATGGTGAAGAACTTTCTATTTTAGATACAACTGGCAAAATCACTACCAAATATCAAGCTAGATTTACTCCTAATGAGCCATTAGAACTTATATCCCCCCTTGATACAGATCAGTTGATAGGTCATTTAGCACCTGATACGTATAAACCAACTCAATCTCCAATAGGTTTTCCATCATCTAAAGAATTACTTTCTATTAAAGAAGTATTCACTAGGCTCTCTCCACTCATTGGCTTAACTTTTAGTGATCCAGGCATAGTACAGGAACGTAATCGTGGGGCTGGATTACATAAATTAGTTTGCGAAGCTTTAGGATATTCTAGCTACGCTGATGATGGGAAATTCCCCGATATTAAAAATCAGCTATTGGAAGTCAAGCTTCAGACTTCTCCAACTATCGATTTAGGGCTAGTTTGTCCTGACAGTTTGGATAATTTAGGCTTCCCAGTAGATTCAACTTTAGTGCGTCATTGTGATACTAGATATGCGGTGTTTTACGGAACAACCAATGGGAGTCTAGTTACACTGACTCATCTAGTTGTGACTACTGGGGAAAGCTTCTTCAATAGATTTACTCAATTTCAAGGTAAAGTGGTAAATGGAAAAATCCAATTACCACTCCCAGCAAACTTTTTTAATTAACAGCAAACGCCTCAAAGACAAGTTCATCTAGCTTGTCTTTAAGCTTTGAGCTTTCTTCCTGATCTAATAAGTTATAAATCATCTTTGATAACTTAATTAATTCTTGAGAGTTCTGTAATTCAGGATCAGGAATAGGAAATTCTTCAACATATTGCTTCATAAACCTCCTTTTTCCTGAATAGAGCTTATTGTTAAATTTATAGTCATAAAACTGCTCAATAAACTTAGAGTTAGCAACTGCTAAACATAGCCATAATAATTCATTATCTTTACTCTCATCTGGTGTAATCCAATAGCATTCACCATTAACTATATTTCCTTCTAAATCTATCCAAAATTTTGGCTTTTCAGAAATATCTGGGAAAACAATCTTTGGCTTACACCAAAGACTTGGATTTTGCGGAACCCACAATTCATACCAATTTCGACCTGCTTTAATCAGATATTCCCTACTACTTAATTGATCTTTGTAAGCCTCTAAATATTGTTTGGTAGCAGGATACTGATCTATATCTACTGCTTTTTTCTTTCCATTTTCACTTGTGTGCGGATAAATAATTTCTTTAGGCTTATTCGGTCTGATAGCCTTAAACTGTTGCGCACATTCGCTAGTCAACAAATATTTTATTAATTCAGGCTTAGGATCAAATGAATCCCAATCATCACGTATAAATACCTTATCTGCTGTAGACTTGACACCTACTCGAATTGGGCCAATATCTTTAAATGTTTTCCAAGTATTCATCGTTACTTTACTTAACCATGAATTACTTTCCTTAGTTGATACTGTCCATACGTTATTTTTAGAATTAGATAAATCTAAGATTCCTCTAATAATTTCAAATTTAGACTTACCAATTTTAATGTGCTGGTTAGTACCTTCTATTTCTGAAAAAATCGTTTCCACCTCTTTATGGTCTTGTTTTGATTTTTTCAATTCATAAACAGTAATAAATTCAGGGGCGACCTTAATTTGGTTATTATTCTTTCTAGAAAAAACTAGTGCAGGAAGTACCGCAGCAGAACTAAATACTTTTGTATCCCCTAAATCATAAATAGACTGTATATCTAAGGTTTCTAATAAATAATCTCGTAATACATGCCCAGATTTAATTGATAAAAACCGATTTGATGTGATAGTAGCTAACACACCATCATTACTAAGCAAACTAGACATTGCCATCATAAATCCATAATAAATATCTGTTTTTCCTTTTAAATTAAAATCCTTTGCTATCTTTTTAGATTTTTCACTACCAATAATTTGGGTACGGATGTAAGGCGGATTAGCAATAATGATGTTAAATCTTGATTCATTATTTGCATCATAAAAATCTAAAAAATCATCCATTAATAACGTCAATGTAACGTTAGGATATTTCTCTTTAACTGTTGAAGTAATTTGTTCAAAATTAGAGTTATCAAGATCAACCCCTAATATTTCTATTTCAGAAAATTTTTCTGTGTCTAACTTCAATAGTAATTCTTTAATAAGAATGCCATCACCAATACTAGGATCTAAGATTTTAATTTTTTTATTTAAAAACAATTGGCTATCAAAATAACTAATGGTTTTCTTTGCAACAAACTCAGCTAATTCAACTGGTGTATATGTAACGCCATTCTTTTTATCTTCATGAATATTTTGAAATCGAGGGAGGGAGATATTCATGACTGCTTAATGTTCCACTACTAAATAATCAGTGATTATAGCTATGTATCGGATAATTGTTGCAGAGATAAAGTATGTAAACGCCATGGTTTGACGTAATTCTGTTTATTTAACATAAACTCTCTTATACGCAGCCCAGGTTAATCCTGGGCTTTTTGTTCAATCTGACCATTGGCTTCAAACATGCCAGGATTGGTGATCCGGATGCTTTCCTGACAATTTCCACAAAGCGTTAACCCTGCAAATTTTTGAACATTTTCCTTTGATTCACAGAAATCACATGGCCTAGGAAAACTAAGGATACTTGCCGAGTTGACCAATTCTGTTGACATAACACTTCACCCTTTAGCTGTACACGCTTATTTGTAATAAATTTCAATATGTTATACCTGAATTAATGCATAAAGCGTGTACATTGCTTGTATACCCTATGTGTACAGCATATTTTCAATGATTTTAGAAACTTACTGTCATTTAATGTATACATAGGTGTACACATGCGAATCAATATAAATCAAATATTTAATCAATTCTTGCGTGTACACTTTCTGGAACTCATTTTTAAGTCAAAACAGTACAGTCATGTGCCAGTTTTTCTATCGTAACGACTGGTAAAGATGACAAAATCGTTATTCATTTACTATGAGAATATTTTGATACCACTTAAGATATTGATAATTAACATTAAAATAGATAATGCTGGTATCATTCTAACAGTACAAGTGATACCAAAAAAAATATTTATTAAACAATAACTTAAAGTGTAAAAAGTGCCTTTTGTTGGTATCATCAGCGATATTATTTAATTTATATATAAACCAATAACTTAACTACTTTTCTTTCTATTTTTTGGTATCAGATTCTTCATCATAATTAATCGTCTGTACCCCTTATAAATCGTGGATTTTGAGCTTTTATCTTTAGATGCGTGGTGTGTGAACCAAAAATTGCCGGTATGTACCGGCTCCCAATCCATTTAATTGACTTAACTGACAGTAAAGATAGTGCTTGGCCAAAAGAGATCCTG
>NZ_JBIQOD010000033.1:0-12535 GCF_044130335.1 Acinetobacter halobius | reverse complement strand
CAGTATTCTGATGTGACAAAACCTGAATCCTTGTAGTTGAAGTGTTTGTTCGCACTTATATTTTAACTACTTTGGACTCAGGTTTTTTTATTTAAGTCTAACTATGGGACAGCAGTGTCATATTGAGTCCTTTTCAACATCGTTACCTACGCTTTAGCTTTTCTTCGGCTTCAATGTTTTAAATAAAACAAAGAGCACGAGGATCCAGACAGGAAGCATTAATACTGAAAGCATAAAGCCTTGATTCCACATGATATATAAAATCATCAGCATAAAGGCTAAAACAAAATAATTGCTAAACGGTGCAAACAACGCTGGAAACTTGGTTTGAATGCCTTGTTTTTTCATACTCTGTCTAAATTTAAGATGAATCAAACTGATCATCATCCAATTCAGCACCGCCGCACTGACCACAATATAAATCAGATAACTGAGCGCTTTTTCAGGTAAGAAGTAATTTAACAGCACACAACCGAAAATCAGTAATGCTGAAAATAAAACCGCCGCAATCGGTGTCCCTTGTCGATTCACCTGCTTAAAAACTTGTGGAGCATTGCCTTGTTCGGCCAGACCTAAAAGCATGCGACTATTGGCATACATGCCACTATTACAAACAGAAACCGATGCAGTCAGAATAATAAAATTGAGTAAATGCGCTGCCCAATCAATGCCCATTTGCTTAAAAATAAGTACGAATGGGCTTTTATCTAAGCCACCCAAATCCAATTGATTCCAAGGCACCAGAGACAAAAGAATCGCCAGCGAGCAAATATAGAATAGAAAAACCCGAATCACCGTTTGATTGACGGCTTTTGGAATGTTCTTTTCAGGATCTTCGGTTTCCGCAGCCGCCATACTGATCAGCTCAATGCCGCCAAAGGCAAACATCATAAAGGCCAACATATAAAACAAGCCTTCAAAGCCATGTGGGAAAAACCCGCCATGTACCCATAAGTTCGTGATGGAGGCAGTGGAACCGACATCAGCCGTCAATAACAGATAAACCCCGAAGATGATCATGGCAATAATCGCCACAACCTTAATTATCGACAGCCAGAACTCAGACTCCGCATATAGTTTGACATTGGCAAGATTGGCCAGTGTGATCACCACAAAAAACACCAGCACCGAGACCCACGCAGGAATATGTGGCCACCAGTAATTCACATACTTGCCAATCGCGGTCAGCTCAGTCATCACCACCAAGATATACAGTACCCAGTAGTTCCAGCCTGTTAAAAAGCCTGAAAACCGCCCCCAATACTTAAAGGCAAAGTAGCTGAATGAGCCCGTCACTGGCTCATGCACAATCATTTCACCGAGCTGACGCATAATTAAAAATGCAATCAAACCGCCAATCATATAACCCAAAATAATGGATGGGCCAGCAGATTCAATAATATGTGCTGAACCTAAGAACAAACCTGTACCAATTGCGCCACCCATGGCGATCAATTGAATATGGCGGTTCTTTAAACGGCGCTGAAGTTTAGGCGTCTCGCTGCTCAAAACACATGCTCATCTGATAAAAAAATGAATTGTACCGCTTGCACAGGCGATCAACCAGTCTTGCCCTTTAAAATCGCCGATTGTCCCGTCTCGCTTTAGCAATTTCGCATTCAAACTGACTGTCATTTTTGCTTACTCCCTCCCCTGAATGCATAAAAAAGCGGATAAGCCTAAGACTTATCCGCTTTTTTATTGTTTAGACAACTGAATTAATCTTCAGGATATTCAAAACGGTAACCTACACCATATACTGCCTGAACCCATTCATGACGGTTGCCTGTTTCAGCTGCATCCGAAATCTTACGACGTAAGTTCTTAATATGACTATCAATCACACGGTCAGCCACTTCAAAGCTGTCTGGATTAATATGATCCAGCAACTGTGCACGTGAATAGACTTGCCCCACATGCTCTAAAAACAACTCCAGTAAACGAAACTCGGTCGGTGTTAAGTTTAAAGGCTTTTGTTGATACCAAATGCGTTGCTGCGCTTTATCCATACGGAATAAAGACTGATCTTCAGGCTCAGCCTTGCGCTCTAAACGGCGTAACACGGCTTGGACACGCGCCACTAATTCTTTCGGGCTAAAGGGCTTACACACATAGTCGTCTGCCCCCATGTTCAAGCCAAGCACGCGGTCAATTTCTTCGGTACGTGCGGTAACCATAATGATCGGTAAATCCGACTGTTCGCGGACTTTACGGCAAATGGTTAAACCATCCATACGCGGCACCATCAAGTCTAAAATCATGAGACTCGGTTTACGCTGCGTAAAGCTATCAAATGCGTCCTGACCATCGTGAAACATACTGACTTCAAAGCCCGCTGCTTCAAGATAATCGCGGACCAATTGTGCAAGTTCTACTTCATCTTCAACCAGCATAATATGTTTCATACATACTTCCTTTTGTGTTTCATTTTTTTGGGAACGTTAACTTGCAACGTAAACCACCCAAAGGCGAATGATCAAAGCTCAATTCGCCACCTAAAGCTTGCGCCAGTTTAGCAGATAAAGCCAAACCTAAACCCGTACCACCTGTGCTCCGCGTCCGCGAGTCATCTACACGGTAAAAACGCTCACCGAGTCGTGCCAACTGTTCGTCACTTAAACCATAAGGGCTGTCATCAACGTAGACTGTCCAATCTGTTGCAGATTGTTCAGTATGAATACGAACCTGTCCACCGGCTTCAGTATAACGAATACTATTGCCCAACAAATTGACCATGATTTGCTTAAAGCGGTCAATATCAAGTTGTAACTCAGCCCCCTCACCTTCAACACTGATGCTTAAATGAGCTTGTTCAAATTTGGGCTTAAAGTTTTCCACTTCTTGCTCAATCACCGCCCATGGATTTACGCTTGCAAAATAACAGTTTAATTGCTGCGCTTCAGCTTGTGCTAAGTCTGCCAAATCATGAGTCAACTTTTTCAAACTGGTCACTTGACGTAACATCGAGGCAAAATGCTCAGGCGTTGGTTTTCGGATACCGTCTTGCATCGCTTCAATCTGCGCTTGTAACACTGCCAACGGTGTTTTCAACTCATGCGAAGTATCCGACACCCATTGACGACGTGAAATTTCATGCTGATCTAAAATCACCGCCAATTGGTTGAGCTCATTGGATAAATCACCCAGCTCATCGTTTCGATTCACTTTAACTTGATGCTGAAAATTACCTTTCGTCAGTTCACGTGTACCATTTAAAAGTCGCTGAATCGGTTGTTTAAAATACGTTGCCAATAATAATGAAACAATCAAACTGGCAAAAACAGTTAAACCATAAGCCAATAATAAATAACGTTTCTGATTGCTAAAAAAGTTAATACTCAGTGCATCATCTTGATCAAGCACGGGTTTTAGGCCCAAATACCCGACTATTTTTTCATCCACAATTATGGGGCGATATGAAACTTGGTCTGAAGATGGCTCACCAACAACGAATTGTTGTTTGGCGTCATATAAAGATAAACGTGAGCTCAAACCTAAACGGTCTGGCATTGAGATAAATTGCTTTTTCTGATTTTCCTTTGGTGGTGCTTTGCCATCTTTGCGTTCAGGGGGGCGAAATGCATTTTCATTCGACCTCAATGGAAATTTAAGCCCTTCAAAAGGTTGATATTCTGACGGTAAATTAAGCTCTAACCATTTCAATTCATCTTGATCAAGTAATGGTTTTCCTTGATCAGCTTTGGCCAAAGTTGGCGGGAGATTCGCAAAAGTATGTTCTTCAAAATAACGCTGCTGTAACGCAATATCATATTGCCGTCTTAACCACCAATGCGAGAGCCGGTCATAATCGTCAGGATCCGCTTTACCTTCAATCTGTAAAATCTGTGCTTGAATGGCATTGCCCCAATCATGATAAGTGCTATACACACCTGCCAAGTTGTCAATCAAATGATCGAGCTTTTGCATTTCCACATCTGCAACGTATTTAGCAAAATTCTTTTGCATCGTCCAATGTAACACGCCCAAACTCACCGTGGTAATCACCAACGTGGTCAGCAAGACGGTCAGGAATAAGCGTAAGGCAATCGGTACGCGACGAATTTTCAAAACACATATCTCAGTTTTTTCTTCTCATTTCGTATTGTATAGAACACTGTGCTAAAAAACTCTCCATTGTTTCTACATCATTATTACTTAATCTTTAATCATCAAAAATCACCTGCTCTTTATTGGGGAATTACACATGAATAAGATGACAAAAATTGCTTTAGCCACTGCCAGTATTCTATCTGTAGGCGCATTGACTGCCTGTCAATCAACCCAGCCTCCAAAAGATATAGACCAACCTCAACGCATGCATGGTCATGACAAGAACGACCGTCGAATGTCCCCTGAACAACGCGAGCAATTTAAAGAAATGCGCGCTGAACATAAACAAGTCATGCAAGACATGAAAAAAGCCTGCGATGGCAAGGCAGTAGGTACAGCGGTACAAATTAAAGCAGGTGAACAAAACTTAGATGGTACCTGCGCCATTTCATTTAAACCAAACCGTGATGAAATGAAACGTGGCGAACGTCCACCAATGGAAGATGATCATGCTGGACAGGCACCTATGCAAGGTGATCGTGGTGAGTTCCGTGGCATGCATATGCAACACGGTGAGCCATTAACCGATGCAAAACGTGCTGAACTGACCAAACAATATGCTCAGCGTTTAGCTGAACGTCAAGCGCGCCAAGAAGCTATGGCTAAAGCTTGCCAAGGCCAATCAGATGGTAAATCTGTTCAAATAAAAGTTGGTACGCAGACCGTGGATGGTAAATGTATGGTTCACTTCCAACCAAAACCACCCGTTCCAGCTCCAAATCAAGCATCTTAAAAAGATAGTTTCAGTTCAAAGGCGCATTCTGCGCCTTTTTTCTTGGACATAACTTTTTACGCTTTTTGACTATTTATGTCATGCTAGAACAGCCAAAACTGTTTACACTCAACCCACTTAGCGATTTTAAATAATATTTGTTTGACTTTACAGTCACCAAGAAAAGCCCCTGAAACGCTTGTACCAAATTAGAAGATGTTGCACGATTGAACCATTCCAACACGTGTCAATGAAGACACGTTTTTATGTTTATTAGGATTATAAGCTGGTTAAACCAGTATTGAGGAAAACGAGATGCCACAATACAAAGCGCCCTTACGTGATATGCAATTCGTACTGCATGAGTTACTTAAGGCAGAAGAACATTATTCTAAACTGCCTGCATTTCAGGAAACCGTAAGCCGTGAATTGGTTGACCAATACTTAGACGCTGCTGCAGATTTCTGTGAAAACGAATTATCTCCAATCAACCAAAGCGGTGACCGTGAAGGTTGTACATGGAACGATGGCGTTGTTACCACGCCAACAGGCTTTAAAGAAGCGTATCAGAAATATATCGAATTAGGCTTCCCATCTCTTTCTGCTGAAGAGCAATATGGCGGTCAAGGTCTACCAGTTTCTTTAGGTAACGTGATTTCTGAAATGGTCGGTACTGCGAACTGGGCTTGGGGTATGTACCCTGGTCTTTCTCATGGTGCAGTACGTACTTTAGAACACCACGGTTCAGCTGAGCAAAAAGATGCGTACTTACCAAACCTTGTTTCAGGTGTTTGGACAGGTACCATGTGCTTAACTGAATCCCATGCAGGTTCTGACTTGGGTATTATCCGTACCAAGGCTGAACCACAGGCAGATGGTAGCTATGCAATCACAGGCGAGAAAATCTTTATCTCTGCGGGTGAGCACGACATGGCGGAGAACATTGTTCACATCGTCCTTGCTCGTCTTCCTGGTGCGCCTAAAGGTACCAAAGGTATTTCGTTATTCATCGTACCGAAGTTCAATCTAAATGCAGACGGTTCTGTCGGTGAACGTAATGCAGTACGTTGTGGTTCAATCGAACACAAAATGGGGATCCATGGTAACTCAACTTGCGTGATCAACTTTGATAACGCAAAAGGCTTCCTGATTGGACCTGAAAACCGTGGCTTAAACTGCATGTTTACCTTCATGAACACTGCTCGTATTGGTACAGCAGTTCAAGGTTTATCGGCATCTGAAGGTTCATTCCAAGGTGCACTTGCTTATGCAAAAGACCGTTTAGCAATGCGTTCACTGACTGGCCCTAAAGCCCCAGAAAAAGAAGCAGATCCTATCATTGTTCACCCTGCTGTACGTAACATGCTTTTAACACAAAAAGCATTTGCTGAAGGTGGTCGTGCACTGGTTTACTTATTGTCTCTACATGCAGACGTGGTTGAGCAAGGTGCGACAGAAGAAGAGCGTAAATACTCTGACAACATCTTGTCTCTACTGACTCCAATTGCAAAAGCATTCTTAACTGAAACAGGTTCAGAGTCTGCAAAACACGGTGTTCAAGTGTTTGGTGGTCACGGCTTTATTTCAGAGCATGGCATGGAACAAATCGTTCGTGATACACGTATTGCGTGTCTATACGAAGGAACAACAGAAATCCAAGCATTAGACTTATTAGGTCGTAAAGTTTTGGGTACTCAAGGTGCAATGTTGAAAGACTTCACTAAGATTGTTCACAAATTCTGCGAAGCGAACAAAGACAATGCTGCAATGCAAGAATTTGTTGAACCACTTGCTGCGCTGAACAAAGAGTGGGGTGACCTCACAATGCAAATTGGTATGAAAGCAATGCAAAACCCAAATGAAGTGGGTGCTGCAGCAGTCGATTACCTCTACTTCTCTGGTTATGTCACCCTTGCTTACCTATGGGCACGTATGGCACTTGTGGCTCAAGAAACACTTGCTGCTGGGACAACTGAAGTTGACTTCTATAACGCGAAAGTTACTACAGCTCGCTTCTACTTCAAGAAGATTCTTCCACGTGTTCGCTCACACGTTGACGTGATTGCTGGTGGTGTAGAACCGTTACTCGCATTAGATGCAGAACATTTTGCATTCTAAGCTGAATATCTCAGTTGATATTTGAAATGTTGTACTCTTGAGTACAGAAATAGAGAAAGGACGGTCATAGCTTTGACGGTCCTTTTTCTTTATAAATAGAGCGTTATTTCGCTTGGGTCATCTGACAACATCCACCGTTGTCCATTAAGCTGTCCTAAGTCTACAGAGATTCAAACAATAAACAGGTGAACGAACATGCCAATTTATAATGCCCCACTTGCGGATATGAAGTTTATCCTCAATGACGTTTTCAATGCTGAACAGTTCTGGCAGTCTAATGAAAATCTTGCTCATGTAGACAGCGCAACGGCTGAAGCGATCCTCGAAGAAATGGCTAAATTTGCGCAGAACGTTACCCTGCCTTTAAACCGTACAGGTGATGAAGAAGGTGCAACTTATAGCAATGGTGCAGTCACCACACCTGCTGGTTTTAAAGAAGCATTTAAACAATATGCTGAAGGCGGTTGGATTGGCTTAGCAGCTGATGAAGAATGGGGCGGTCAAGGCATGCCTAAAATGCTGACCGTTCTTGCAGATGAAATGCTGTTCGCAACCAACCCATCATTCATGCTCTATCCGCTACTTTCTGTTGGTGCTGGTATGGCACTGAACAGCTATGCCTCTCAAGAGCAAAAAGAAACGTATTTACCTAAAATTTACTCAGGTGAATGGTCTGGAACAATGTGCTTAACGGAGCCACATGCAGGTACAGATCTAGGCATTATCAAAACTAAAGCTGAACGTAACGAAGACGGCACCTATAACATTACAGGGACTAAAATCTTTATTACTGGCGGTGACCACGACTTAGCTGAAAACATCATTCACTTGGTTCTAGCGAAAACACCAGATGCACCTGCGGGTTCACGTGGTATTTCATTATTCATCGTACCTAAATTCTTGGTGAATGCAGATGGTTCTGTCGGTGAACGTAATGCAGCAGGCCCAGGTTCAATTGAACATAAAATGGGGATCAAAGCGTCTGCGACTTGTGTGATGAACTTTGACGGTGCCAAGGGTTTCTTGGTCGGTAAAGAAAATGAAGGCCTTGCGGCGATGTTCGTGATGATGAACTACGAACGTTTGTCGATGGGTATCCAAGGTTTAGGTGCATCTGAATTTGCTTACCAAAATGCTGCACAGTACGCAACAGACCGCCTACAAGGTCGTAGTGCATCAGGTGTTCAATCACCTGCTAAGCCTGCAGACAGCATTCTTGTGCATGGTGACGTTCGTCGTATGTTGCTGAATGCACGTGCGAACAACGAAGCATCGCGTGCCTTTGCTGTCTATGTCGGTCAACAACTTGATATCACCAAGTTCTCAACAGACCCTGAAGCGGTGAAAGCAGCCAATGACCGTGTGGCACTGCTAACTCCAATTGCAAAAGCCTATTTAACCGATACTGCTTTTAATGCAGTGATTGATTCGCAAATGGTCTTCGGTGGTCATGGTTATATTCGTGAATGGGGCATGGAGCAATGTGTACGTGACTTACGTATTGCACAAATCTACGAAGGTACGAACGGTGTTCAGTCTCAAGATTTAATTGGTCGTAAAACCATTAAATGTGGTGGTGCATTTATCGCAGACTACATTTCTGAAATCCGTGACTTTGCTAACAGCTTAGACGCTGACCTAAACTTCATTAAAGATGCAACACTCGATGCAGCAACTGAAGTAGAAGAAGTAACCAAGTATATTCTTGAACGTGCTGCTGAAAGTGCAGAGTTTCCAAATGCTGCAGCAGTGGATTACTTACATGCAGTCGGCTTACTTAGCTTTGCTTATATGTTTGCAAAAATTGCCAATGCGGCCAAAGCCAAAGATGGTGATTTCTATCAAAACAAATTAGCGCTTGCGGCTTACTTTACACAGCGTATTTTGCCTGAAATCGACTTACGTATTGCAAAAGTAAAAGCGGGTGCAGAAGTTATCATGAACTTTTCTGAAGACTACTTCACCAACCAAGCTTAATTAGTTTAAACACGATAAAAAACGCCTGACCAATCAGGCGTTTTTTTTAACGTCAGCTTTTTATAATCAACTTCTCGTCATTTGCATGAAATTTGCATATGATTCAATATAATATCCGCAAAGTATGAGGAGGCTAGCATGACCAACCGTGATCCTAAAATAGAGAAAATTGAAACCCTCCTCGATAAATTAGGCAATACTGCAGTAGAAAGTTTTCACTATGTGGCTTTATTTATTATTGGCTGTATGGTGATTTGGTCGGCTGGTCATACTGTTTATGAGATCCTAACCGTTAAACAGTACGCCTCGATTGATGATATTTTACTGTTATTCATCTACTTAGAGCTGGGTGCAATGGTCGGTATCTACTTTAAAACCAACCACATGCCTGTTCGTTTCTTAATTTATATTGCGATCACTGCCCTCACTCGGCTACTCATTTCGGACATCCAACACGACCACAAAGCCGATATGGATTTAGTCATTATCACAGGCTCAATATTAATTATGGCTCTTGCCATTCTGGTGGTCCGTTATGCGTCATGGAATTATCCTTCGGTGATTCGGGATAAACATGCCGACAAACCCTTAGCTGAAGGCAAAACACCACGTCCACAAGATGATGAACTCGCTTAATTTTTATTGACCACTAAAAAACCCTCCGTCTAAACAACGGAGGGTTTTTAGTATCAATCAAAGATTCATTTATTTTGAATCCGGCTCTAAAGCATAACGTCCATTTTCAAAAATCCAGTGCATGCCTTCAGGTGGGTCTGGTAGCCCTAAACGTCGCCAATCGGTAATCAATACATAATCACGACTTTCAATGCTGGAATCACCATCCCCATACACATAGCTATTGGTTTCCTGACTATAAGTTGAATAACTAGGTGCTCGATAAATAATACTCACACCTGGTCGCATCGGATACCCGCCATGAGGAGGATGGTGCGGAGGTGGTCTGTGCTGAGGAGGCTCAATTGGAGGCGGTGATGTAGGTCGCGTGGTTAAACCCTGATAAGGCCCCGCATAAGTTGGAAAACGTTGCGTTTGCGAAGTCAGCGGTTTTCCATAATAACGCGTCACTGGTTGAGCAAAACTCAGTGCAGGAAATAAGCTGAGTAAACTTATTCCATAGATTATTTTTAAATATTTCATCATCTTCCTCCACTGAGGTGAATATTATTATTTTAAACCAATTTAATGGATAAAAAATGTACAAACTGTCGATTTTAGATCATTGCTGGTTATCGTCGCTATAAGGTGACAAACTGGATTTCTTTGAAAATCAAAAATCACAGGAGTTTTCAGTTTATACTTAGCCTTAGTTTATAATTGTATTGGATGATCACGCCGTGGCTGAATTAAGTTTTGATCGACTCTATGAATATTTTTGCAAAGTTCCCAGTATTCAAAAAAATCTGATTGATGCTTATGGTACAGATGGAAAAAGTGCGTGGTGGTTTAAGTTCCAAATTGATGTAGATCATCCTTTGGCATGGCAAACCGTGCAAGAACTTGGGCATGTGTTGAACTATATTTCTAAAAATGAGCGCCTCCCGACACAGTTTTTACCTGTCTCACCTCCACCGTACATGAATGGTGAAGCCAAGCAATTCTTAGCATGGGTCATTCAGTGTAACCACGCTGACTTTCCACCCGATGTGATTTGTGACTGGTTAGAAGCACGTCTGCCAAGTCCAGTAGAAGATGCTGAAAAATGGAAAATCAAAACCGATCTACATGAACTCGATAAGATGACCGATAAAGATTTGGATCAAATCATCCCGCCCAATCCTGAGCAGTAAAATCTTAAAAATTAAATCTCCCTCAATCCCTCTTTAAAAAGAGGGATTTTTCATCTTGCACAATATAGGAGAAGTACCGCTTTTCATGAAACGGCAAGAAATGGAAAAAGGAATTCGAAATTAAAACGTCGACAAACCACTCCACTCCATAAAGCGGTATAGCCCATATTTGAGTTTTGACTCATCTTTATATTGCTCATAGTCCACACTCATTTGACGACCATTTAAGTTCGACCATGCCCCATCAAAATATTGCTGAGCATCTGTAAACACCGCTGCTTTAGACTGACCAATCACACGTAAATTAGTCTCCAAGTTATAATTTTTCAAATTACGTGCAGTAAAATTCGCTGAACCCAAAATGAGCTCTGCTTCTTGCGCATGGCGTTTTAAAACCATTTTGCTATGACACTGTTCCCCTTGAGTATTACACCAACGCACTGTAATACCGGCATCGTTAAGCTCAGACGCAACTTGGCGGTTGGGGATTCCATTCTTTTGACGACCAAATGCATCTTTATTGGGATCGAGTAAAATCCGAAGTTTAACGCCACGGTTCTGTGCATCTTTTAAAGCATTGATAATTTGACGTTCAGACAAATAGAACATCGCCAAATCAATCTGATCATTGGCTTTTGCGTTATTCAACAAGTTGAGTGTTGCATCTAGGATTGCTTTTTCAGTCAGCACTTGAACTTGAGGCTGGGATGGACTGGCTTCAAACTCCCCCATAATCACCATCGGTACATCGCCCTGAGACATGTGAGCCACAGTTTGCTCTGTTTTCAAGACATCAATTGCGGTATTGCCTGTCACCAACAGCGCCACATTGGAATGTCGCGAACTGCCATCATGCGGATTCGCAGATGTCACCAAGGTCTTCCAACCTTGTGCGGTATCGACCACTAAAGTTTTGCGATGATTGGCTTTAAAATTAAATAGATTTAAATAGCTGCGTAGCGTAATTTTTCCATCCCCAAACGGATTGCCTAACCAACCACCATCGGGATTATTGCCTGCATTTTGACAACAGATATACCAAAAACCTGACCAAACAGGGTTAGAAGCACGGAGCGGACGTAAATCAGTTTCGATCACATCCACACCCGCCTGACGCAGTTTACGGTAATGCTCAGGTAAGAGCCCGCCATAGACTGAGTTAATCGGGTCAGTGATGACTTTGATTTCAATATTCGGATGCAAGCTACGCTTGACAATCAATGCATCGGTCAACTGACGAGTCAACGCCCGTTGTGATACTTGAGATGTCCCCACTTCATCATTAAACAAGAACATATCCAGCACAATCGTGGTTTGTGCATCTTCAATCAACTTAAACACTTCGTTGAAAATATGGTGATCTTGTTGCTGTTTACCTTGTGCATCAATATAGGTTTGATCTGCAATAAATTTGACATCGGCATGACGTAATTTGCCAGTATAGTCCAACCCATCAGGCAGTGGTTTAACAGTATGATAAACCGCTGAGCTTAAGTAAGTTAGAGCCAGCAAGCCCACCACGACACCAACGTAACGAGTCGCAGTCCAGTTGAGCTTTTGATGTAATTTTCGAAAGATACGCATAACAAAAAACCTAGTCCAATATGCTCAGACTAGGTTTTATTGTTTGATTTTTCAAGAGGATTTCTGTTGTCGATGTTTTGGCAACCTCTCCACAAAGGAGAGGAAGCCCCCACTGCTGTCCCATAGTTTTGTTTAAATAAAAAACCTGAGTCCAAAGTAGTTAAAATATAAGTGCGAACAAACACTTCAACTACAAGGATTCAGGTTTTGTCACATCAGAATACTG
>NZ_JBIQOD010000032.1:0-19567 GCF_044130335.1 Acinetobacter halobius | reverse complement strand
GACCTTCAAGGCGTTCAAGAAGCGTTTTTAATTGAGCTGAAGTATTTTGATCTAACATGGTTAAGCTCTCCAAAGCAGTCTGTAAAATTATTTGATAAAAGAATCATAGAGTAAATCCAAAAATAGATAAAACAGTTTGTTTTTATTTTAATAATCGGTTTTATAGATTTTGAGATATTCATCATAAAAAGTCCCACTCCACAAAGGACTTTTTATAAAGTCAAAGCTTAGGGGTTACTCTGCATCCGCTGTTCAATTCTTAACGTTCTGGCCTTTAACTGACGTGTCAAACCAAACAACACAGTACTAATTACCGCCATCATTAGTATCAAGATAAGCGAGAAGAATTGCATGACCGTAGTGAACTGTGCAGCTTGCTGAGCTTGTTTTTCTACACTTGCAGCCATCGGCGTCAGTGTTTTGCCATAGAGTTGGTGTTGCATCGTCCATAGCTGTTCAGGCTTAAACCCATATTCAATAAAATGTGAATCGTTTTTTTCTGCTTGCACAAGAGCAAGCACATGCGGAATGGCTGCATTTTTATCGACAGGTTGGTGTAACAATGCCGTCTGTGCAAGCAAATAATGTTTTACGGGAAGCTGAATGTCTGACTCTTGCAAATAGTGCGCGAGTTCACTTTGTTGAATATTTTTATCGTAATATACAATTTTCTGGAAAGCCTCATGCTCATCATCTTTTAAATCATATTGCACATAGGTCAGTCCAGACCACAGTAAAATAAATGCGATCAGCCAAGCCACAAACTTCAGTATAAAAGACTGAAAACGCACATAGAAAAAGTGAACTTTCCGTGCATAGTGCACCAATACGAATGCCCCAACAAAAGACACCATAATCTTGAGCACAAGCCAACCAAACCATGACAGCAAATTCAGAAAATAATCTGGCTGTTGTCCAAGTGATGCTAGATTTTCATCGACACTCATGGGCATATGTAGCTGCTGTATTTCAGTCGTGAGCCCAAAAAAGCTATAGACAAAATCCTGCTGTAGGAAATAACTCACACCAGAAACGACCAACAGAATTACACTCACCATACACCATAAGCTCAGTTTACGCTGACGCTGTTTGAGTGTAGCTACACCTTGTTCAAGGTGCTGAGGCTGAACAACATACTCATCTAAAGAAGGCAAACATTTCTCCTCTATCGACCACCCAACTTAGCATTAAGATGGTGTCGTACGATTAGAACTCGAGTCTAAAACCAATTGATTCAAATTGTCCTGCAAACTACGCAAACGTGTGGTTGCTTCAGCACGTTTCTGCATCCCTTCTTTTTGTATTTGAATCACATCATTTACTGTTTTAATGAGGGTGTTTTGTACATGTTCAAGCGTCTCAATATCAATCACCGAACGTTGATTAGCTTTTGCTGTATCTACTGAGTTTTGATGTAACAAATCAGCATTACGCTTCAATAAATCATTGGTCGCATCGTCAATGGTATTGGCCAACTGCACACTGTTCTTCTGCTCATTTAAAGAAATTGCCAAACTAATTTGATTTTTCCATGCAGGCAATGTGATGTTTTTAATCGCATAAAATTTATCGACCAACATCAAATTATTAGACTGGATAATACGAATCATCGGTAATGTTTGCATGGCTGATTGTTGTAAAACCTGCAAATCACTCACGCGTTTTTCCAAATTATTGGCTAAATGATTGAGATCGTAAACTCTCTGCGTCGTGGTTTGGTCTTGCGCCTGTGCAGTCAGTGTTGCGATTTCCTGCTGAATTTCATCCTGTTTCAACTTACCCGCTGCGATATACACACCGAGCTGTTTATATTCACTTTGCACACCATGAAACATCCGATCTAGCGTATCAACACGTGCTTTTAAACCAGACTGCGATTTTTCAATTTCTTTCACCAAAGTATCTATCTGTTCTTTGGTGGTATTAAAGTGCATATCAATATTACTCTTTGCGCCTTTAATTTTGCTCATCAAGCCACCGAAAAAACCTGAATTTTTCTTTTTATTTAAGATACTTGAGGTATTCAGTTGTTGTGCGACTTGTACCACCTGATTCAGCTTTTGCCCTGTTTCATCAAGGTCCTTGTTTTGCACTAAATTTAACAATTCATCTGTATATCCAGAGGTTTGTGTCGCAATATTTTTACCATACTCCGCCACGGCGTTATGGTTGATTTCTGCCAACTCTTTCCGTGCTGCCAAGACTGCATTGAAGTCATCTTGTTGCAAGCCAATTTCTTGCAAATTTAACTGTTGAAACTTATGTTCAATCACTTCGGTGGTTGGCTCTACCACAAGACTGTTTTGTTCTGGGTTGGTCATAATTCACCTAATCTATTTCTTAAAGTGTTGGTTTCTGTAGTGATTTTTTTAAGGTATTAATCAATTTTTCACGGCTATTATCGAGCTTTTCTAGTTCAATTGTCGAGCTTGATTGCTGCGATTGTTTGACATGATATTGCCATGCTGGGATCAAAACCTGCTGTGCTTCTTTATATCGGTCTAACAAACTCAATGATAGCTGCTGTGACAACTGCATTTGCGTAATCGCAATATCATTACTGCTTTGCAAAGTTTGCAAGCTGTTAATTTTCTTGGACAAACGTTCTGCAAAATTATCTAAAGGATGTGCATTCTTCACAAATTTAGGATATTCCATTAAAAATGCTTCAGCCGCAGATACATATTTGGCCATTTGCTCACGTAAACCAGTGAGCTGCTGATAACGTGCTTGCGATTTTTGAATTTCGATTTGTAATTTTTGACTGAGATGATTGGCTCGATCCAGCAATTGATCCAGTTTTTTATAGTATTCCACTTGGGTTGAACCATATTCAATATCAATCCCAAGCCACTTTTGCAGCCCATTAAATTTTCGCTTTTTCAGGTATTTTTTTGAGTCAGCCAATGATTGAATCAGTTGCTCAATAGTTTGGCTCAGCTGTAAGGTCAGCTGTGGGTCTATCCCATTAAGCAACACAGACTGGGCCTGAATGACACTATCTGCATAATGATTGAGACGGTATTGATCATTCAGTAACGGAACTAAATCATTACGTTGGATACTTAAAAGTTCATCTGAATTGACTGGTATATCCCTTAATGGAACAAGAACGTCAATTTGTGCCATAGTGCTTTAACCCAATAAAGAAATTGAATAAAATCATTTTTATAGTACAGCTTTTGTATTAAATAACATGTAGATTTTTGCAAAAATGCTGTGAAAACCTTTTATCTTGATCTGGCTAATCATTACTTCTGCTTCCAATAAAATGATATCTATTTAAAATTATGATCATTCGTCTTCAGCACGTCATTCGTTATAGTTTAGGCTTCTGCATTGCATTAACCTTATTTATTGGTATTGGTGCGCACTATAAAGCAAAACGCATCCACGAAACATTTTTAGAGCATGATCCGAGCCAATTGCAACAAGTGAGTGGCACACTGTTAGGCAATGAAACAGCTATTCAACTTTATCAAAAAAATCTAGCACCCTATAATTTAAACCGCTTGGGTAAAACGCAATTTTTGGTCGGTTTCTTTAGCCAGAATCAGAGCCGAATTCAAACGGTTTGGTGTGATCGTTGGCTAGACTCACCTTTTAAGACCACCTCCTACACTGGCCCGAAAAATCCAATAAAACAAATGAATTTACCTATTCGCTATTTTCATACTTGCCAATGGCTATTCGATGCAATGCGGTTAACTTTAGATATTCCTGCTTGGAGAGGTCAATCCATCACTTATCTAAAGAGCCCTCATGATATTTTGTATGCACTACATGTGAATGGGAAAATGATTTTCGGCTATGAACAAGCCTATCAACAATATAACCAACTCTATCTAGATGAAATAAAAAATCGAAATCAATCAACACTCTACTTTTTTGTTTTCTTTTGCATTACTGTCTTTCATTATAGAAAGCACATATTCAACGTCATAAAAAGCCATGAGCAACATGGCCTTAAAATTAAGTGATTCGATATTATAAATAATCACCTTCACGCTCAGGTTGATAAAGCACTTTTTCAATTTTGACCTTCATCATTTGACCGTCTGGCTGTGGCCATTCAATTTCTTGACCTTCAGCTAAGCCCAGAATTGCTGCGCCAATTGGAGCAACCACATTGACCTGCCCTTTCTCCCCTTTAAAATCATGCGGATAAACCAAGGTAATTTCAGATGCTTCTGTAGATGGGGCAATGGTCAGTAAAACTTTTGCATTCATCGTTACCACATTGGCAGGCATATCTTGTGGCGCAACAACATCGGCACGGGCCAATTCTTCTTCAAGCAACTGCATAGTCGGTGTAAGTTTAGGCTGATGCTCTAGCATCGTTTCTAAACGATGAAGATCCTGCTCAGAAATAATAATTGCTGGATTTGCCATGTGCTGCATCCCTATTTGAATACGATATGAATAAAATTCTTATTAAAAATAATTTATTAGCCTATAACTTCTGTTATATCAGAAATGCAGTCTAAATTACATTTCAACTGATTTTGATTTTTTAATGCCATAAAAAAAGCCCCCTTGAGGGGGCTTTCTCAAGTCAAACTTAGTTCGCGTAAACTGGGAATTTCGCGCAAACAGTTTCAACTTTCGCTTTAACAGCATTGATCACAGCTTCGTCACCTTTGCTGTCTAGGATGTCTGCGATCCAACCAGCAAGTTCACGTACTTCAGCTTCACCAAAACCACGAGTCGTCACAGCAGGTGTACCGATACGGATACCAGAAGTCACAAATGGTGAGCGTGGGTCATTTGGTACAGAGTTTTTGTTCACAGTAATGTGAGCTGCACCTAACCATGCATCTGCTTCTTTACCTGTTACATCTTGCTTAATAAGAGATAACAAGAACAAATGGTTTTCTGTACCGCCAGAAACGATGTCATAACCACGAGCAATGAGAACTTCAGCCATAGCTTGAGCGTTCTTCACCACTTGTTGTTGGTAAACTTTATATTCAGGAGCCATTGCTTCTTTAAAGCAAATTGCTTTAGCCGCTACAGCATGAACCAAAGGACCACCTTGGTTACCAGGGAATACAGCAGATTGTAATTTTTTCTCGATTTCTTCGTTTGCTTTCGCAAGGATTAAACCTGAACGTGGGCCACGAAGTGTTTTGTGAGTAGTTGTTGTTGTTACGTCAGCAATCTGAACTGGGCTTGGGTAAACACCAGCAGCAACTAGACCAGCAACGTGAGCCATATCTACAAATAGGTAAGCACCAACTTTGTCCGCGATGTCACGGAAACGTTGCCAGTCAACAATTTGGCTATATGCAGAGAAGCCAGCAACGATCATACGTGGCTTATGCTCAATTGCTAAACGTTCAACTTCTTCGTAGTCGATCTCGCCAGTTTCTGGGTTTAAACCGTACTGAATTGCGTTATATGTTTTGCCAGAGAAGCTCACTTTTGCGCCGTGAGTCAAGTGACCACCATGCGCCAAGCTCATACCCAAAACTGTGTCGCCTGGGTTAAGAAGGGCTAAGTAAACAGCAGAGTTTGCTTGTGAACCCGCATGTGGTTGAACGTTTGCGTAATCTGCACCGAAAAGCTCTTTAGCACGGTCAATCGCTAATTGTTCAATCACGTCTACATATTCACAACCGCCATAGTAGCGTTTGCCTGGGTAGCCTTCAGCATATTTGTTTGTAAGTTTTGAACCTTGCGCTTCCATTACTGCTGGAGAGCAATAGTTTTCAGAAGCAATCAGTTCGATGTGCGCTTCTTGGCGAGCATCTTCCTGTGTGATTGCTTGCGCGATTTCTGGATCAAATTCAGCAATTGAGATATTGGCAAACATTAGCGAGGTCCTATGAAATTAGGGCTTTTAAGCCGTGCTAAGATTGGCGCGTATTGTAGCATGAAGTTTATAAATTTTGAGAACGAACTTTACTCTGTTTGAAATAAAAATCGCCCATGCAGTAAAACTACATGAGCGCTTTAGGTCAAAGCAAATTATTGAATTGGCATGAGAGTTTTAACATCTGCCACAAAGTTATCCAAATTTTTAGTATAAACAGTAGTGTGATCCCACTTATCAACTGCTGCGAGTTGATCGTCATTAACATACGTGATCACCGTACCTGCTGGTGCTGTATTCACTAAGTTATTGGTTATTGTTCTTGGTACTGTCGTATCGTATGTTCCTTGATAAATAATCACTGGGGTACTAATCTTGCTCTTCAAAGGTTGTGAACCATTGGCTAGAAAATCTTTTACTTCAGGAATATTCGACATAAATCCTGTTTGAGTTCGTGGATAACCATCTATGGTTCCATATGTTGCAGCATAAACACCCATCGCCCCACCAAACTTATTACCTAATGCTGTGTAACATAGTGATTCAGCTTCTGCTGCAATATTATCAGTTGGCGTTTGGAACACTTCGCTATAGTGTAAATTTGGATAAGGGTTTCTTAACCCTGCTGTAATTAAGGCTGTAAATGTGTCTAATCCTGCAAGTGTTTTAATTTTATTTGTTAAGTTTGTTTCAGCAGCTGCCTGTTGCTCACCGCCAATCAGAATCAAGCTTAAAAATGATGCAGGAGCAATTGCAATCGTACCTTTATAATCAAGTTGTGCACGTGATGCATTTTCAGCTGCACCCAATGCTGCATGTCCACCTTGAGAATGTCCGATGGCAGCCCAACGTTTTTCAGTTGTATTACCAAAATTTTGACTCGCTGCAACAACTGCATCGGTGATCGAATAGGCTTCACTTTTTAGATTTAAAAATGGATGTAACTCACGGCCACTAGGTTCACCTAAACCCTCATAATCTGGTGCAACCACGGCATAACCTGAGGCAAGAAGTTTAGCTATCAAATATTCATTTCCAGCTAAGCCCTGTTGGCTTGGCGCACACTGATCAGCAACGCCAGTTGTCCCATGTGCCCATGCAACAATTGGCCAACCACCTGCGGGCATTGTTCCTTTGGGTGTAAATACTAATGCGGTCGCTTGAGTCTCACTCCCATTTACACCACGCATTTTATATGTCATCAAGGTTTTAGATGCACTCACACTATCCAGAACAATATTGGTACTAGCATTAACATCCGTATAAGCTTCAGTTTTCACCACTGGATTTACAATATTATTTTTCGGGACTCCATCATTTACAACGACGGAAGTTGTGTTCCCTTCCCCACCACCACAGGCTGTTAATAAAAGTACAGAACTGCTGACCAACACTGCCAATAATCTTTTTTTCATCTTCAATTTCCTTAATGAAGTTTTTTTCTTGTTGTAACGATTCAAATCACTTGAATACATTAATGATTTACGCTTCAAAATGACCTATAGCAAGATCACTTACAAAAAATAAACAAATGACCCTTTTGAATCTATCTTTATTTCTTGAAACAACATAAAACATTGTAATTTATAAAGTAAAAAACCATATAACAAGCCATTGCACTTATAGGTGAGACTGTCCAAAAATACGTTTTTAACGCTATTTAATTTTCTCAAGATAATGAACTACGACTCGCTAGGCTTATTGTATCTAGTCGATTTGAACGGATGAATATGGCTCAATCATTTAAACTTGCGCTTCAGTGCATACACTTGTTCACCAACAAAAATAATATCAGGCTACAAATCCGACATCGCAGGCTGTCTTGATCCTGTTGAAAATGATAAATTTATACAGTTTTCAATTTTCGGACATGCATATGCAAGCCATCATTCTCGATACAGAAACTCATACCCTCAACGGTCAACCTATTGAGATTGCATACGCGCCAATTGAAATCATCAATGGCAAATTAAGCCTAGATAAAAGCCAAGTCTTTGATCAGCTCTATACGGTCGATGAACCGATTTCTTTTGCTGCTATGGCTGTACACCATATTTTAGAGTCAGATTTAGTGGGCCAACCCCACTACACGACATTCAGGCTACCAGATGAGACCCAATACATTATTGGTCATAATATTGACTATGATATTCGTGCCATAGAAAAATGTGGTGTAAATGTTTCAAATATTAAAGCAATTTGTACTTTGGCACTTGCGCGCTTAGTTTGGCCTGATGCTGAAGCCCATAATATTTCAGCACTCATTTATATGATCTCCAAAGGTAGTGAAAAAGCCCGTGAGATGATTAAAAAAGCGCACCGTGCGGATATGGATATTATCTTAACAGCCAATATTTTAATGCATGTGGTTCATCACTTAAAAATAAATAGTATGGAGCAGTTATTTATAGCCTCTGAAGATGCCCGCATTCCTCGTGTCATTAACTTTGGTAAACATCGTGGAACTGCGATTGCAGAGCTCCCTGCCGACTATATTCAGTGGTTAATGCGCCAAGATGAACTTGATCCTTACTTACGTAAGGCTTTGGAAAATGCCAGCATTACAACACTTTAAAATAATTTGTCATAAATTGTTAATATTACTGTAATTTTTACACTGTATGTTCAGCCTTAATTTATTTTTTCGGGGGAGTAAATTAAGGTATGAATCATTATCAAAAGACAGCATTAGGTCTCGATGCGTTACAACAACGTCATATCCCACTCAATGCACGCCAGAGACGATTATTGGTTTTAATTGGCACAGAAGATTTTGACCGACTGGCAGATCAATTTAAACAACGTATTGCAACACCAGAAATACTCGAACAACTCGTCGAATTGGGTCTGATTCATTCCACCCAAGCAGCTCATACTCCAAAACCAACTCCTGTTGAATTTGAAACAAATATAACCAACATAGCTCCAAGTTCCTCCCCCGTTGTAACGCCTGAGTTGAAAGACAGCAACGCTGCTCTAGTTTTAAACACTGAAATTACTGCACCAGCACCAGCATTCAAAGCGTACAATTTTGAAGAAACTCGTGAGTTGATGATGAGTTTATTACAACGTTATTGTGGATTAATGGCGAGACAACTCATTCTCCAAATTCAATCTGCAACAGACCTACAAAGCTTGAAACGTTGCCAAATGCAATGGATTACCGCCCTACAAGAAAGTCGAATAGAACCCATCATGCTCAACCAATATCTACAGCAAATTAATCATTCACTTTTACGTTTACAAGCCGCTTGAGGCATGCATATTCAGTCTTTTTTTGTATGGTTCAAAAGGAGTAAGCTCTAAGAAAAAATATCAAGCTATTGTTTTTATAAATTTATTTTAAAATCTAAACTAAAATTTAGAGGTCATCCGAATTTCTTTAAACTTTGGCACAATTGGCTCAGTCAAGCGCTCAAGGCATAAATTCTAATATGAAATAGGAACCATGCTATGGCAATGTTAAATCATCTACTGTTTGATCCTGTAGATAACCCGATGCAATTCAGTAAAGTCGGAAATTGGTTGATTACTTTTTTATCTCCCCCAGAAGATCTAAACAATAGTTGTTTCGCTTTGACTTATATTCTTCCACGCCAACTCAGCCCACGACTACAACCACAGCGCATTATTATACACCGCACTGCAAATGCACATCTTTGGGCAATTGACTATGTCGAATGCTATGACAGTCAGCAGCAAAGTACGCTTTCATTTGCACCTCATGCCGCAGAAGCACAATGTATACTGAATACTTTGATCCAAGAACTGAATAAGTATGATGTGGATGTGCAATTATGTGCTGACCTAACTAACGAGAAAAGCATCTGATTATTCAATAGAACCAAAGCGTTGTTTTTTATTTAAGCTTGGTGATCAAGCAAAAAAGCCCATGTAAACATGAGCTCTTTGTTTAAGATAAAATCAATCAATAACACGATATATATTCTCAGTCTGTTGACTTTCAAACAGCAGTTCAATACTCGGAAGAATCACCTCACCCTCAACCACAATATGTTCAATACGCTGAAACAAATCTAAATTTGCAGCCTCAGATTCTTCAGGAGCTTGCCTAAGTCGTGCTTTTACCTCATAGGTTTGACTGTATTGATCCTTAACCTTCACATCTACAAGTTGAGTCATTTTTCTTTCCTTTTCTTTTTTGCTCTGCTTACTTTTATAACATAAGATTTTTAATTGTCCCGATTTGGAGATGTTAGAATTTATCGCAATGTTAATTTATATGAATATTTTAAAAATCATAACCATAAATCAAAAACTTAAACTGAATCAAGGTAACATCCGAGATACATCGTCATAATTACTCACATAAAAAAAGCTCGCATTTCTGCGAGCTTTTCTATGTTGGAAGGCTAGTGCTGATTTATTGTTTGAACATTTCGTTTCAAACTCAACGAGCTGTCATTGATCCGTCCAACTACATCGTAGCGTCTTAGTTATCGACCTACTGTAGGTACAATATAAAAGTAATTCTGCACTTCGACAAGTACGTATGACATTTCTAAACAACTGTACAAATAAAATCCAATTGATATTTTATTAAAATGAGCGATCATGTTCATGGCAAAATAGAGATAACAACTCATCCGCAAATAAAGTAAACTCCCGAACTCGACCGAAGAGTGTATCTCCATGTTAGTTCAATTAATTTTAAGTGACTTATATCGCTATTGTGGCAATACTAAAATGAGCTCATTTGTTAAAAATTATTTGTTCAATCGGGGCTTTAACTTTAGTTTTTGGTTGCGTCTTGCAAGCTCAAAATCTTGGGTCGCTAAACTGGCCTATCCTGTGTTTTATTATAAGAAAAAGAAATATGGTATAGACATTCACTGTACTACACAAATTGGTTATGGCTTATATATTGGGCATGGTGGGCCTTTGGTTGTCAATCCAACTACAGTGATTGGAAATAATGTCAACTTATCGCAATTTACAACAATTGGTGCTAATGGTGGTCGCCAAGCAGCAATCATTGGTGACAATGTTTATATTGGTCCAAATGTCTGTATCATTGATGCAGTTAAAATTGGTCATAATGCAACCATTGGTGCGGGGAGCGTAGTCACAAAAGATATCCCGGAAAATGCAACAGCCGTAGGGAATTATGCAAAAGTAATAAACTATAACCATCCAGGCCAGTCAGTGAATAGACGCTGGCCAAAAATCAATAAAAGCGACTAATTCTTCAACATATTTTTAAGTGCATTCTTGCTCAATCAATCATATTTCAAACACTTCATGTGCAATAAAACTGAGCTTATTCAAAGTCAGGACAAGAGCGATATCATTATGAAAAGCCTACTTAGATAAATGAAAAACATTAAAAGTTCTAAAGTTATGACGTAAAAATCAGTTAGCACACAAATAAGTTCATATTTCAATCTTATAATTATTCAATCACAAAACAACCAAGAAAAATGACAAATATTAATCAAAAAAATATATTATTAAATTTATAACTATCAATCTTTAAAAGGGTTTGAAACTTTATCTTTAAAACTTAACCAAATTAAAAATGCCATAATAAATAACAAAATTCCGATTACAATGAAAAACATCTCCCCCATAGCAAAGCCTGTAATCACTGCACCTATCCCTATCAGCAACAGTAAAATGATGAATGCGATCCCGATGACATACATATATGTTCTCCAAAGGTAAAATATTATGGACTTCGATTATTACGTTTTCAGCATGTCAATTTAATGTTATTTACATTAAATTTTATTATAATTTGTGATTAGTTTTGCTCCATTATGTTCAATCAGTATGATCATAATAGTAATTTGTGTAAATTTACCAGAACTATTACATATATATTATCAGTACATTGATCTATATCTCAAAAATGAACACCAAAACAATCAAATACTTTTTTTAAAGATTTTTCTCATAAATCTGTTTAAAATTGGATGCCTACGCGCTACAAGCAAATGTACAACATCGCTGTTTATTTCGAGGTAATGAGTGATCAAAAAGTCTGTCTTTCATAGTTTAGATTTACAAAAACTTATTTTGATCTTAATTATTAGCAGCGTATCAAGCTTGTTTTTAATTTCAATTTTTGTGCTGAATTATGTCATCAAAGAGCAACTCACAGAGAATTCTTTAGCTGCAAATCAACGCTATGCTGCCAAAATTGCATTTAGCACAGATAAATATTTTGAAAGCATGTTAAGTGAACTCAAATTTAGCGCTCACATCTTAGGTCAAAACTTTTCCAATCAAGATGTTTTAAAAGCAGAAGTTTCAAGGCTCAAGAATCAATCCCACAAATTTAACTCGATCACCATTGTCGATAAAAATGCATACATTCGGGAATATGCACCACATAACTTTCGTATAGACCACAAAAAACAATATAAAACTGCTGGAATCATTGAAGCCTTAAAACTAAAACAAACTTATATATCTTCTCCCTACAAAGGACTTTCTAATAACCTTATTGTTCTCATTGCTCAACCTATTTTTAATCGTAAAAATGAATTTTTAGGTATTGTGACGGGTTCAATTTATTTAAATCAAGAGAACTTGGTCAGTGAACTCCTTGCCACATCGTATTCTCACAAGAAAAGCTACACCTATGTTATTGATAATAAAAATAAGATTATTTTCCACCCTGATCAAAGCCGGATTGGAGATTCATTAAAAAATAATACGGGGTTGAAATATATTACTTCTCGCTCCTCAGGCAACATTGCTTTAGTCAATAGTAAAGGAATCGAGAACTTAGCTGGTTTTGCAGCGATACCAAGCGTGAATTGGATTATTGTGTCGCAGCAGCCCACATTAGAATTGCTCAGCCAAGCGAACGCTATTATTGTCAAAGTGACCTTGGGTATGCTGATTTTTTATCTTGTACTCTTTATTTTTGTTTGGAAACTATCCTACTTAATCTCTTCTCCGCTCAATAAACTTGCTCAAATGGCAAGCATGCTCACACGCCCCAATATTGATCAAGATATCAAGAAAATAGATCCTTGGTATTTTGAAGCATTGCGTTTTCGCACTTCATTGCTTTTGAGTTCTAAACACTTTAAAGATGAAATTGCAGAACTTAAACAGCACGTAAATACAGACCCGCTTACAGAACTATATAACCGCCGAGGCATGAAATTATTTTTAAATGAATTAAAAGCCACAAACACTCCTTTTTCAGTACTCAACATAGATATTGATCACTTCAAAGCAATTAATGATAACTATGGCCATGATCAAGGAGATCATGTATTAAAGAAACTAGCATCTCACATGATGAACAATTTCCGTAAGCATGATATTTGCTGTCGTGTTGGCGGAGAAGAGTTTACTGTATTTGTCGTGCATGAAGATCCCAAAGTTGCATATACAGCAGCTGAACGACTTCGAGAGGCTGTTGCACAAAGCTATCTTGATCCAGTGGGACATATTACCGTTTCAATTGGCATTGCATCTTGGCCACGAGATGCAGAAAGTGTCGATGACGTGATTAAGCTTGCAGACCAAAAACTATATGAAGCAAAAAATGATGGACGTAATTGTACTCGTACCTCCTCTATTTAAAGCGCCATTGAATAAATACATTCTTCTACGTCTAGGAAATATCATGATTAGACATTTGAAGCGGTACTCAATCCTCTCAACAGTACAAATTGTTTAGCATACAGGCAAACTGAAGTAATGATTAACACAGACAGACAAATTTAGAGCAAACATTCTCGCAGCTCTTTTAGAAGACTTGAGAGCCGAGCTCCAAGAAGAAATATCTTATTATCAGTTATCGTTTTACAAAGAGCCGCTATAAATTACAACAACATAAAATGACACGTCTAGCATAAAGGGTTGTCCTGTTGCTTAAGGAAAGGATTCATACATGATTATTGAGTTAATCAGTAAAAAAATTGTTTTACCAAACTATCCAAAAACGAAATAGCAAAAAAATTGTAGATAAAAGGATCTAAAGCTATAGCTCTAACCTTTCTAGCAGCTTAGTGAACTCGTCATATTAGTCTCAAGTATATAACTATGAAATATGCAGTGAAAATTATGCAAGAAAGTGATGCATTTATTGCAAGTGCTCGTGATCTGGCAAAATTAAATAGCGTAGGTATTTTTTGGATAAAGCATTGGCTGAAGCCTTAGAAGGTATTGAAATCATTTTTATGATGTATATGGATGCTTGCAAGGAAATTCCATGTCCAACTGCTCAGGAGCATGGTGAATATCTATTCATGTTCCAGTTTTAGTCGTATCAAGGGTTCATTTATATAATGAGATGCTAAACCAAAGTATTCGTTAAGCTGAGTTAGCCAAATATTGAGAACGGTTTTAAAAATAGACTATTGTCTTTAAAACATGACTCTAAGATAGAATCTATTAAAAATGTGTTTTATGCTTTTAGAAAGCGCAAAAGTTAGTCACTGATATTTTCAAATTTAGACTTTTGTATATTTTTCATTCTGTTTTTAATTTTTAAGGGAATGATTACCCTCGAAAACCCATTTAAATACACGTGTGGAAAAATGCAAACTATTGATAAATAACAATAAATTGGTGCGCTCAGCGGGACTCGAACCCACGCCACAGGCTTCGGAGACCTGTACTCTATCCAGTTGAGCTATGAGCGCGCGAGCACATCATATCAAAAAAAATCACAAGGTAAAGCATCTATATAGCTTAGAGTGATTTTCCTGCTTATGCTTTAAACAATGTTCCATATCTGCAACACAGAATTGCGAGTAGATTACTTGGTTTATTAGGCATAATCGCTCACAATAGTGCCACTATTAATCATTCGAGAATTTCATGACTGATGCATTGACGTTAAGAGATTTGTCCAAAACCTATAAAAATGGGTTTCAGGCCTTAAAAGGCATCAATCTAACTGTTCCTGAAGGTGAGTTCTATGCCCTTCTTGGACCAAATGGTGCAGGCAAATCTACAACGATTGGTATTATCAGCTCATTGACCAAGAAAACCGCAGGTACTGTCGAAATTTTTGGACATAATCTCGACACCCACCCTTCTCAAGCCAAACAGTGCTTAGGGGTTGTACCTCAAGAGTTTAACTTCGGTCAGTTTGAAAAAACCTTCGATATCTTAGTCACACAAGCGGGCTATTATGGTATTCCTAAAAAAATTGCAGAAGTTCGTGCCGAAGAATATTTAGAAAAACTAGGCTTATGGGAAAAACGTGGTGTTCAAGCTCGCATGCTTTCAGGTGGTATGAAGCGTCGCCTGATGATTGCCCGTGCCATGATGCATGAACCAAAACTCCTTATTTTAGATGAACCTACCGCAGGGGTTGACATTGAACTGCGTCGTTCGATGTGGGACTTCCTCACAGAAATGAACAGTAAAGGTACCTCGATCATTTTAACGACGCACTATTTAGAAGAAGCGGAAATGCTATGTCGTCGAATTGCCATTATTGACCGTGGTGTGATTAAAGAAGACACCAGCATGAAAAATTTCCTCAATCAGCTTAATGAGGAAACCTTTATTTTTGATTTGGCCGCACCGATTGAACCGATTCATATCGACATTATTGGGGTTCGTTTCCATTTAGTCGACGCCGTTACTTTAGAGGTGACTATGGATAGAGCGCATACCCTCAATGACTTATTTCAATTGCTCGAATCGCAAGGGATCCAAGTCCGCAGTATGCGAAACAAATCCAACCGTTTAGAAGAACTGTTTGTGAAGATGGTCGAAAAAAATCTCGAAGGAACTACGCCATGAACTTAAATCAACTTAGCGTAGCTTTATATACTCTGGTGCATAAAGAAATTCGCCGCTTTATGCGTATCTGGCCGCAAACCTTACTTCCACCTGCCATTACCATGAGTTTGTACTTTGTGATTTTTGGTAATTTGGTCGGTTCTCGTATTGGCGAGATGGGCGGTTTTAGCTATATGCAGTTCATCGTCCCTGGACTGATTATGATGGCGGTGATTACCAACAGTTATGCTAACGTTTCTTCGAGCTTTTTTAGTGCCAAATTTCAAAAAAGTATTGAAGAGCTGATCATGAGTCCTGTACCTTTGCATGCCATTTTATGGGGCTTTGTCTTAGGCGGTGTCTGTCGTGGGGTCTTGGTCGGTATTATTGTGACGGCTATGAGTTTATTTTTTACTGACCTGTATATTACCAATTGGTTTGTTACCATTTACACCGTCTTGGTCACCTCGTTCTTATTTTCACTGGGTGGTTTTATCAATGCTGTGTATGCGAAATCTTTTGATGACATCTCCATCATCCCAACCTTTGTGCTGACGCCTTTAACTTATTTAGGCGGCGTATTTTATGCCATTTCAGCACTCAGCCCTTTTTGGCAAAATTTATCGTTGATCAATCCGATTGTATATATGGTCAATGCTTTTCGTTTCGGTATTTTAGGTCATAGCGATGTTAACGTCGTCGTCTCCCTATCCGTTATGACTATATGTTGTGCAGTGCTTTATGGCATTGCTTACTATTTACTTTCTCGTGGTTCAGGAATGCGTGAATAATGAGTGTAGAACATTCTCTTTTGGGTAAAGACACCAATTACCCAACAACTTATCAACCCGACATTCTTTTTCCTATTGCCCGTGCCACTGCACGTGAGCACTATGCGCATGTTGAAGGTATTCAACAAGGTAAAGACTGGTGGCATGTTTTTGAAATTTCTTGGTTAAACACCCATGGTGTTCCACAAGTTGCCATTGGTCGCATTAGCCTGCCTGCCACCTCGCCCAATCTCATTGAGTCAAAGTCATTAAAACTTTACTTTAATAGCATGAACTTTACTCAGTTTGAGTCTAAAGCTGCGTTTAAAGCAACAGTTGAACAGGATTTATCGGTGGCTGCTGGCGCAGATGTGAGTATTGAGTTGTTTCATGTTGATGATGTGCAAGTTAGTCAACCTGAAGGCATTTGTATTGATGAACTGATCCCGACTCAATTGGAAAATCATCCCAATGCAAATCTGTTGACATTAGATAGCGCTGCTGAAGATGTTGAAGTACAGATTTACTCGCATTTACTCAGAAGTAACTGTCCAGTCACTGGACAACCTGATTGGGGCACGGTATTTATCAGATATAAAGGTAAAAAGCCTTGTTATAACAGCATACTGGCTTATATTATCTCTTATCGTCAGCACAACGGTTTTCACGAACAATGTGTGGAACAAATGTTTGCCGATATTTGGCAAAATTTGAAACCTGAAAAGCTGATGGTGTACGCAGCTTATACGCGCCGTGGTGGTTTAGATATCAACCCGTGTCGTGTGTCTGATGTGTCATGGATGCCCCGCCCAATTCGATTGGCGCGACAATAAAATAAAGAACATTGAGGTTAATACACGATGCCATTTTTTGGTTTTATTCCATCGACTGAACTTTTACAGACTATTCAAACTGCTCAGCAGAAGAAAGACTCAAGTGAACCTTTATATCCACTTCGAGACAAAACAGCACTACTGATCAATGATGAAATTATTGATGCCATTTTAACTGAGTTAGTACGCCGTTTTCCACCGAGTGATAAACGAGATACAGCGGAAAAACTGGCTGGCTATATTAAGTCAACAGTTGCGGTTTTGTTGAAGCAACTCTTAGGCAAAGCATCAAACGACGTAGTGCAAGCTTCAATTCAGTTTTCTGAAAAAAGCTTGTTTAAAGATGCTGAAGGTCAGTTCCGTGTGGGTGAAGCTTTAGATGCAAGCTTAGTGACCAGCCTCAAATATAACTTTGCTGAAATTAAAGCAGGCAATGAAGTAGATAAAGCTGCGTTAACCGAACTCTATAAACAGTTTGCTGAAGCGACTGTACGCCACTTTATGAATGACTTTAATAAAACCCTCGATTTGGGCATGATAAAGCGTAAAGCAGCCGATATCGGTTCTGCGGCTGTCATTAAAGCGGTTCATATTGCAGCGAATAAAATCATCCCAAATTTAACCAAAGATGAACTTTTAGCTTTAGCTGAGTATCACGACACTTTATTTCATGCTTAAAGACTAAAAGCCTTTCGCGACTTTTCAGATCAAATGACTCTATTTATATAGGGTCATTTTTGTTTCTAAGCTGTAATTCCTTACGTTTTGTATAAATGCATACTTTTGCCATAAAGTCTTCAATAAAAAATGGGCTTAAATGTAGATACCGAGCTTTTTATATCAATGAGTAAAACTTGACTTATACCGTCACACTAAAAAATCTATGAAGCTCTATCCTGTTTTCCTTGATCTGCCTTATATATAGGCTGAGTTTGTCTTTTTTTGTATCCCTATTTGCCCGCTTTAGTACAGACAGTGTTATCTTAAAGCCTGTCCAAACTAGACTCTGTTCACAAGAATTTCGACATAATATAAATGCGTAGTTTAGAGCTTCGCTCTATTCGCTTTGGTCCACGGCCCATCATGACTCTGGAAATTAGACTTCTATGTTAAATTTAAACTTTTATAACAAAGTTAAACGTTTACCTTTATTGATTGGCGCTTTGTCAATCACCAGCTTTTGCCAAGCCAACGATTTCGCTTCTCATCCTGACTATATCAGCTTCAAGCAAAAAACCATGCAAAACTATGGACTGTCTGCTGAACAAGTCGATTGGGCCATGAATGGCTCTAAAAACTTGCCCAATATTATTAACATTATGAATCGTCCAGGTGAAAGCAAACCGTGGTACGAATATAAAACCAACTTTATGGCTGAAAGCACCATTCAACGTGGTGTCCGCTTTAAAGAACAATATGCTGATACCCTAAACCGTGCCGAACAACAATTTGGTGTACCCCAGTCCGTCATTCTCGGCATTTTAGGGGTAGAAACAGGTTTTGGGAGCAATAAAGGTAATTTTGTGACTCGTGATGCCTTAGCGACTTTAGGTTTTGGTTACGAACGCCGTAAGCAATATTTCCAAGATGAACTCAGTGCTTTAATCGCATGGAGCTATAAAGATGGCGTGCCAACCAACTCGGTTGTAGGTTCATACGCGGGTGCGGTGGGCTACCCACAATTTATGCCAAGCAACATTCCAAAGTTTGGGATGGATTATGACGGTAACGGTCATGTCGATTTACGAAATTCAGCAGTCGATGCGATTGGTTCAATTGCCAACTATTTAGCAAATCATGGTTGGCAACGTAATCAGCCAATTGGATTCGCAGCACGCTATAGTGGTTCTAATCCTGAATCTGTGATTGCCAAAGATTTAACTTTACCGACGCCTTATGGTGTGCTGAAAAATCAGGGCATTCAACCCACCAATCCGATTGTGAAAATTGATGATTTAGATATGGTGAATGTGATCCAACTACAGGAAAACTATGGGCAAAGTTATTACATTACCTACCCTAATTTTCAGGTGATCACAACCTACAATAAGAGTCGTATGTATGCGACTGCGGTGTGGCAGTTAGGGGCTGAAATTGCTAGCCGATAAGGCTAGCTTTTTACTCAAGATTAAAATGTCAACAAAAAAATATTTAAAAATGATGTAAAATTCGGCATTTTTAATATTATGTTACAATATTGATTATTTTTTAATCAAAAAACGTTCAGTTTATGTAGTTTTTATCATTATTTTAATTAAACACTAGACATGCTTATGACTGCATGAATATTATCCATTTCGTCAAATGCTGTTGCAAAAGTGAATTAACAGGCAAGTTTTTTTATCTTTCAGCCACTTAGTTTAAAGAAAAAAGCGTTGTCTTTTGGAGTTTATAAATGCAGTCATCACTTAAATATATACTGGCCA
>NZ_JBIQOD010000031.1:0-21309 GCF_044130335.1 Acinetobacter halobius | reverse complement strand
AGGTGAATTTATTTGAAAGGAAGTATCTCAAGGCATTATTTTTACCCGATAAGAAGTGGCGAAAACAAGAAGAACCTCAATTGAGGTTCTTCTTGGAATAATTGTGGGACAGCAGTGGCTTCGGCTTCCTTTTTTATGCATCAAACTTTGGCTTTGTGTTCATATAGAATGTTTTAGACTTTGGCAGCGCTTGTCTTTTCCCAATTTTTGCGGATACTGATGTCCAATTCTATTTGCTAAGAGCATACCATG
This sequence comes from Acinetobacter halobius, assembly GCF_044130335.1. Lineage (NCBI taxonomy): Bacteria > Pseudomonadati > Pseudomonadota > Gammaproteobacteria > Moraxellales > Moraxellaceae > Acinetobacter > Acinetobacter halobius. The sequence goes on along the minus strand of NZ_JBIQOD010000031.1, from coordinate 21,057 downwards.
ACGGACTTGAGCAACATCACCGTACAACCCACTGAAGATGGGATGGTGAGTCTATTGATTGACCAACAACCGATTTCAGAAAAATATGGAATGAAGTTTGAAGCCAGTATTGTCAAAGAACTGCAAGCACTGGAAAATGGTGCGACTCTGAAACTCTTTGATCAGTTTGTTTTTTCTCATACCGACTTAAACTTTGAACATAGCTACCACTATGTCACCGTGATTGCAAAAAACGACAACCAATATCAAACGAAGAAAAATTTTGTTTATAGGATTAAAATTGAAGGTCAGCCCGACATTGAGCATGCCATTCGTAAAAATGGGGAAGCAATGACCACAGCAGATGTACGTGAATTTATCCAAGCCCATGTGCAGAAATCATTAAGCGATTATACCGACCTCAACTACGCTTATTAGGCCGAACCAGCCAAGTTGCATTTTTAACTTGGCTCTTCCTCTACTTTAAATCGTATTTTTAAATTATTTTAATGAAAATATTCGGTTTTATAGATAAATATTTCATGCTTATCATTCTGATTCATCAAGAACTTAAAATCAGGGCTCAGCATGACTGATGTACAACGTAAACATGACACCATTCGTCATATCCACAATTTACAACTGCCTGAAAGCTTAATTTCGGCTTTGGATGATGCAGTTCAAGCCGAATCCATTGTAAACGCGATTTTTTCATTGCAAAATCTGACCAAGCAATGGTATTAAATAATCGCCTTTGCTTTCTTCAGCAAGGCCAAGCGATGCAATACCACAATGCAGAAAAACAGAAATATTTGACCCATTGCTTTAGACTTTGAATCAATTGGTGATTTAATTAACGGTCAAAATTAGGCATAATCTTCTTAATATCTCTGCATTTGTTAATAAATGCCCAATTTATCTTCACAGTTTCTCTGCATTTTTTTCGTACATTATAGGAAAGAGTGAAATTACCCTAATGAGGATTCAACATGAAAAAGATTTTGACAGTATTGGCAATCTCTTTCAGTGCTTTGATGGCAAGTAGTCTCAGTACTGCTGCCCCTCAGTTTGACAACGACCATCCACGCTTTGGTAATGAATCACGTGGTCGAGACTTTCGTGGTTCAGATGACGATGATCAACAAGACCGTCGACGTATGCGTGAAGAACGGGGTGTCAAACGTTTGCAACAGCATAAATGGCAACAAGGTTATGTGATGCCACAGCATTACCGTGGTAATGGCTATAAGGTCGAATACAAAGAGCATAATCTCCCTAAACCAAACCGTAACCAACAATGGTACAAAATTAATAATGACTACATCTTAGTCGATGCAGATAGCAACAATATTTTGCGTATCATGGGACTTTAATCTCCTCGTTGATCTTGCACCGTAAATCCACTATTTAAACCTGAATCATCATATTTTTATTCGCTTTCACACAATTTTAGACTAGGGTCTAGAGATGATAGTGAAGCGGAGTATAAAAGATGTTTTTCAGGTTTTTTTATGTCTAAAACCCTGTAATGGACAATATTTCAAAGAAATAACAATCTCCTCAGTCTCTTCATACATTTCACAATTCACCTAAATAGCCCTCACGCTTTCTCTAGAGTTGTTCGCTAATTTTGAATCATCGAAACAAGATAAATACTGGATGAAAGCAATGAAAAAAATTCTGACTGTAATCACCCTCTCTTTAGGTGCACTCATAACAACATCTGCCATGGCAGCACCTCAGGATTATAATCGCTCTCATGATCATGACTCGCGTTGGGATCAACGTAATGACCACCGCTCTAATACAAACGACCGCTATAAAAACAGCCGTGTCAACCCGAGCCGAGACTGGCGCTCAGGTCAATATCTTCCCCGAAGTTATGATTCATCACGTTATCATGTCAGTAACCGCGAAGCGCGTCGCCTACCCAACACAGGGCGTTACCAACAGTGGTACAAGATCAATGGCGACTATGTCCTCGTCAATGAGCGTAATAACCGTATTCTCCGCATTATTAACTAATCAGCCATTCATTTCGGCAAGCCAATCAAACACCTGATCTTTGCATCAGGTGTTTTTTAATTTAAGACTTCCTCTTCTGCATTTTTTGATTAAAATCATGCTAAGCAGTTCATTTTGAGACAGGCATGCACGCAAATTCCATCGAAACACATCACAGTACAACTTTGCAGTATGTGCATTGGTTTCGACATTCTGCGCCTTATATCAATGCTCACCGCAATAAAACCTTTGTAATCATGTTTGATGGTGAAGCCGTTCAGCATGATAACTTTCAACATATTATTCACGATATTGCCTTACTGCATTCACTCGGGATTCGTCTGATCTTGGTGCATGGCGCACGTCCGCAAATTAACCACAATCTAAAACAGAGCCAGCTAAAGACACCATTTCATCAACATCGCCGCGTGACCACGCGAGAATCCCTAAGTTGCGTGATGAACGCGGTAGGCTCAATTCGTTTGCAAATTGAAGCCTTACTGTCGATGGGGTTGGCCAACTCACCGATGTATGGTGCACGCATTGATGTGGTTTCAGGGAATTTTGTTACAGCCAAGCCCTATGGCATTCGCGATGGGGTCGATTTTCAGTTAACAGGTGAAGTCCGTACGGTCGATACAGATGCCATCCAACGCCATTTGGATAACCACAATATTGTGCTACTCGGGCCAACTGGCTACTCCACCACAGGCGAAGTATTCAACCTGCTAGCAGAAGAAGTGGCAACCCGTACGGCGATTCATCTTAAAGCAGACAAGTTGATTTTCTTGGGCAAGCAACATGGTCTGCTCAATGAACATGGTCAGTTGCAACGCGAAATTTCTCCACACAAACTCGATGCACAAATTGAGAAATATCAAGACTCTAATCCAGACATTGCCTTACATTTACGTGGTGCCAAAAAGGCCTCGACGCATGGCGTACATCGGGTCCATCTCATTTCCTATGCTTATGATGGTGCCTTGGTTGAAGAGCTCTTCACGCGGGATGGCTCAGGCACCATGATTACCGATGCCCATTATGAAGAAGTCCGTATGGCCAACATTCAGGATGTCGGCGGGCTGATTAACCTATTACGTCCGCTTGAAGAAGAAGGTATCTTGGTGTATCGCTCACGTGAACGTCTCGAAAACGAAATTGATCAATTTGCCGTGATTGAACGTGATGGCATGATCTTGGCCTGTGCTGCCCTCTACCCACTACCAGCGGCGGAAGGTGAAATACACAGTGCTGAAATTGCGTGTGTTGCAGTCGATCCGAGTTATCGCAAATCTAATCGCGGCAGCCAAATTTTGCATTATCTCGAAGGTAAAGCCCGCAGTATGGGGATTCAGCAGTTGTTTGTACTGACCACACGTACTGCACATTGGTTCTTAGAACATGGCTTTGAAACGGCCAATGTCGATGAACTTCCCAATGCCCGCCAAGCCTTATACAACTATCAGCGCAACTCACTGGTCTTTAAAAAGCCACTTTAAGTGGCTTTTGCAGGATTATGGATATCTTTATTTCTCATATCTTTATCGAGAAAATACCACCCCAATCGCTCAAGTCCATATAGCGTGAAAGACTAAGCTTATTCAAAAAAATAAAAATTCGTTTTAAATAATAAATATCAATAAGTTAATCTTAATAAAATTTATATTTTATGTTTTTTATATTGCTCATTTTCACATAAGTTTTGCACTTTTGTTTTTATCTTTTTTTTTCATGTCTAAAGCCTGATTTCTTATTTTTTCTGAAAAGAAAAGCCCTTTAGCGTATGTGTTCACCAACTCACCACTTTATTTATTTGGAGTTAAGAAACACATGAGCACCTCTCAAGCAAAGTTCTGGATCAAAACAAGCGTTCTTGCTGCAACAGTCGCGGGTGCCATGATGTTATCTGGATGTGGAAAAAAAGAGGCTGAAACCGTCACACTGAATATTGGCTTTCAAAAATATGGCATTTTGCCAATCGTCAAAGAGCGAGGCACTTTAGAAACGGCGCTTAAAGCACAAAATGTCCAAGTCAAATGGGTTGAGTTTCCCGCAGGTCCACAGCTCCTCGAAGGTTTAAATGTCGGCAGTGTGGTCTTTGGTGAAGCAGGTGAAGCCCCTCCAATTTTCGCTCAAGCCGCGAACGCTAACTTGGTTTATATTGCCAACCAACCAGCAGCACCCAAAGCAGAAGCACTGATCGTACAAAAAGATTCGAAAATTCAAAGCATTCAAGACCTAAAAGGTAAACGAATTGCACTCAACAAAGGTTCAAATGTGCATTACCTGCTACTTAAAGTATTAGAAGCGAATAACCTCAAACTTTCTGATATTGAAGCAGTCTATCTACCCCCATCAGATGCACGTGCTGCGTTTGAACGAGGTGCAGTCGATGCATGGGTCATTTGGGATCCCTTCTTTGCGGCCGCTGAACATCAAATTTCGGCACGTGTGATTGCTACTGGAGAAAACTTGGTGAGTAATCATCAGTTCTATTTGGCCGATCGTAAGTTTGCGGAAGCTCACCCCGAAGTCTTAAAAACAGTCGTGAAAGAATTAAATACCACAACACAGTGGGTTAAACAAAATCAACAACAAGCTGCCCAATTGCTAGAAAAACCAACGGGCTTGTCTTTGGACATTTTACAAAGCTCGATTGGTCGTATGGGCTTTGGCGTTCAGCCCATTTCAGCCGAAGTCGCAAAAAAACAGCAGTACGTTGCCGATGCTTTCTATCAACAAAAACTCATTCCAAACAAGCTGAATATTGACGCTGCCATTATTAAATAAAAATATAGAGATCATTATGAAAACACTGAAAACAGTTTCTAGTATTGGCATCGTCAGCTTGAGTCTTGGACTCGGGGCATGCCAAAAGCAAGACACAGCAGCAACGAACACGCCAGAAAAGCAGGCAGCAGCTCCAGTTAAAACACTGTCGATTGGCTACCAAAAGTCGTCTTTGAACCTATTGGTCGCGCGTGAGCAAAAATTATTTGAGCAGCAATTTCCTCAAGCCAAAATTGAATGGAAAGAATTTCCTGCTGGTCCACAAATGTTAGAAGCATTATCCGTTGGTGCTGTCGATTTTGGTGCTGTGGGCAATACCCCACCGATCTTTGCCCAAGCTGCTGACAAAGCACTCAGTTATGTCGGCTACGAACAAGTACCCGCTAACTCTCAAGCCCTGTTAATTCCTAAAAATAGTAGCATTGGTTCAATTCAAGCCTTAAAAGGCAAACGCATTGCCGTTCAGCGTGGCTCAAGCGCGCATGAGTTGTTGGCGAAAATCTTACAAAAAGCAGGACTCAGCTGGCAGGACATTCAACCGATTTGGCTCCCCCCTGCGGATGCACGTGCCGCGTTTGATAAACAATCCATTGATGCATGGGCCATTTGGGAACCCTACCTCAGTGCAGCAGAACAAGATGCACATGCAAAAGTTTTGATTGATGGCACAGCATTTCCACAAACCTATTCTTTTTATATTGGCAATCCAAAATTTATTCAGGCCTATCCTGAAGCGACTGCTCAATTCATCCACGGCTTGAATCAGGCCGATCAATGGGTGCTGAAAAACCAAGCTCAAGCACTTTCGGTCTATACCCAAAGTACGGGTTTACAGCCCTCTATTGCTCAGCGCGTCATCGACAAACGTCTGAAACCTTCACCGATTCAAACCCTGACGCCTGAAGTGGTACAAGCCCAACAACAGATTGCCGATTTGTTCCAACAAGTCCAGCTCATTCCGAAACACATTCAAGTTCAAAGTACCGTTTGGGTTGCACCGAGCAAACCTTAAACGACTCTATCTAAGGATTTTTAAAAATGAAAATTTTCTGGTTTATCCCAACTCACGGTGACAGTCGCTACTTAGGTACCAGCAAAGGTGCTCGTCAAGTGGACCATGCTTATATGAAACAGATTGCGGTTGCCGTGGATAATTTAGGTTATGAAGGTGTACTGATTCCAACGGGTCGTTCATGTGAAGATCCATGGTTGACCGCAGCCAGTCTGATTGATGCCACGAAAAAATTAAAATTCTTGGTTGCATTACGTCCAGGCGTGACCACTCCGGCACTGGCTGCACGGATGGCAGCCACCTTTGACCGTCTCTCCAATGGTCGAGTTTTATTGAACTTGGTGACAGGTGGCGATGAAAAAGAACTGCAAGGCGATGGTGTTTATGAAGACCATTCCACTCGCTATAAAACAGCCAATGAATACGTCAAAATTTGGCGTGAGATTTTAACCCGTTCCCATACAGGTGAAAGCTTTAGCTTTCACGGCGAACGTCTAAACGTAGATGATGCCAAACTGCTGTATCCGCCTGTACAACAACCCTACCCTCCACTTTGGTTTGGCGGCTCATCGGATGATGCCATCGAGTTGGCGACGGATCAGGTTGACACGTATCTGACATGGGGAGAACCTCCTGCGGCAGTCAAAGCAAAAATTGACACTGTACGTGCCAAAGCTGAGGCCAAAGGCCGTACGCTCAACTATGGTATCCGTCTGCATGTGATTGTACGTGAAACCAATGAACAAGCATGGCAAGCGGCAGAAGAGCTCATTCAATATGTCGATGATGCCACCATTGCTGCAGCACAGGCAAAATTTAAGAGCATGGACTCGGTCGGCCAACGTCGCATGGCCGAACTACACAATGGTGACCGCAGTAAACTTGAAGTATCTCCCAACCTTTGGGCTGGTGTAGGACTGGTTCGTGGGGGTGCAGGTACGGCATTGGTCGGTGACCCTGAAACAGTTGCAGCGCGTATTCAAGAATATGCTGACTTGGGCATCAGCACCTTTATTTTCTCAGGCTATCCACATCTTGAAGAGTCGATTCGTTTTGCCGAGTTAGTGTTCCCACTCCTGCCGCTTGAAACTCAAACAAAGTTAGCACAACCAAATTTAACAGGTCCCTTTGGTGAGATTGTGGCAAACAACTACACACCTGATGAAAACAAAAAAACAAAAGCGATTCAGGAGCCTGCCTAATGTCCAAAATCGTTTCAGTGCAAACCCTCCAGCAGGAAAAGGTTTCACGTGGAACCCAGTTGGGGCAGCTATTGCTGCCTTGGCTCTTTCCTATCGGCTTAATTGTGCTTTGGCAAATTGCTTCTAGCACAGGACTCTTAGAAAGTCGCATTTTACCTGCACCTACCGCAGTGGTTAGCGCTTTCTGGCACCTGCTACTGAGTGGTGAACTATGGAAGCATGTTCAAGTCAGTGCAGGCCGTGCCTTACTCGGCTTATTGGTGGGTGGCGGTTTAGGGCTATTTCTGGGTTTGTTAAATGGTTCATCGAAAATGGCGTCCACCCTGCTCGACACCACTCTACAGATGATCCGAAATATTCCCGCACTGGCACTTATTCCATTGGTGATTTTGTGGTTCGGGATTGATGAAAGCGCCAAGCTGTTCTTGGTTGCGGTCGGGGTGTTTTTCCCCATTTACATCAACACCTATCACGGCATACGTTCGGTAGATCCGCAACTGATTGAAATGGGGAAAAGCTATGGCTTGACCCGTTGGCAACTGTATAAAGAAATTATTTTACCCGGCGCGATGCCCTCTATTTTGGTTGGTCTGCGCTTTTCACTGGGTTTGGTGTGGGTGTTATTGATCGTTGCCGAAACCATTTCGGCCCAAGCGGGCATTGGTTATATGACCATGAATGCGCGTGAATTTTTACAGACTGATATCGTCTTGGTGGGGATTTTACTGTATGCCCTACTTGGAAAACTGGCTGATGTACTGGCCGTCACATTAGAAAAATACCTGCTGCGTTGGCATGCAGGATACCAAAAATAAGGAGTCTGAAATGACTGATTTAAGCCTTGGTCGCCATGCCACTATTACATCGCAGCCAAATCATAATCAAGACATTAACCCTCAAGCGGTGCTTGGGGCCGAAATTATTATTGAACAACTGCATAAGTTTTATGGTTCAGTTAAAGTTCTTGAAGACTTAGACCTGCATATTCAGCCAGGTGAGTTTTTAGCCATTGTCGGACGTAGTGGTTGTGGTAAAAGTACGCTACTGCGTCTGATTGCCAACTTAGAACAACAAAGCTATGGTGAAATTAAGTTTAAATCCGCACGACACCTCCGCGAAGGGATTACCGCAGACGATATACGGGTCATGTTTCAAGATCCACGCTTACTGCCATGGCACTCTATAGAAAAAAATGTGCAACTGGGCTTAGCCAAAGAACAACATGCCAATGCCTCTAGTCTGTTGGAAAAAGTCGGGCTTAAAGACAAAGCGGGGCTCTGGCCTTCGCAGCTCTCTGGGGGACAACGCCAACGCACTGCCTTAGCACGGGCTTTATCCCATAAGCCACGGATTTTACTGCTGGATGAACCTTTAGGTGCATTGGATGCCCTCACTCGCTTGGACATGCAGAATTTGATTGAAAAATTATGGACGGAACAAGGTTTTACCGCCATCTTAGTTACGCATGATGTCAGCGAAGCCGTTCAACTGGCAGATCGAATTATTTTGTTAGACCGTGGTCATATTGCCAAAGAGTTTCAAGTCAACCTACCCCGTCCCCGGGTCAAAGATGTCGCTTTTAACTCACTTGAACAGCAAGTATTAAATGCCGTTCTGGCCACCTAACTTTATTCAATATCCTTAGCATGGTGCTAAGGATCTTTTTGCACAGGCGTGAAAATATGAGACGCTCATGTATTTCAAACACTTACATATTTAAAAAGTGAAATTTCACGTTATTTTTACAAAACACCCCTGAAAAAAATCCATTATTTCGTGTCTGTGATACAAAATAGTTTTTACATAATGATATTTTATTGGACAAGTTTTAGAATTTATCGCAATTTATTAGTCAATCTACAGAATAAATGATCATTATTCAAAAAATTAAATTTCCACTTTGTGCACAAGTCTGATGATTTGCCGTACAATTTGTCCTTCCCCCTTTTTATTGTTTTTTAAATTAGCGAATGGAACAGAAAAAGAGTACTCAAAAACGCCACCAGCTGCTGAATGCTGCACTAGATGTCTTTTCACTCTATGGTTTTAATGGAGCGAGTTTAGATGAGATCGCACAGATTGCTGAGATGCACAAATCGAATATTTTCTATTACTATGAAAATAAAGAAGCTTTGTACGTTGAAGTTTTAACGACGGTTCTGCAAAAGTGGTTAGCGCCACTGCAAATGCTAGAAGCGGACTTAGAGCCAGAAGAAGCGATCACCAACTACTTATTGCAAAAGATTGAGGTTTCTCGGACTCAACCTAAAGCCTCACGCTTATTTGCGCTAGAAGTCATTCAAGGTGCTCCACATATTCTGGAAATCCTCAAAGGGCCTCTAAAGAAATTGGTCAAACGTAAAGCTAAAGTGATTAGCAATTGGCAAGAACAAGGCAAAATTTCAAAAGCAATTGATCCTGAATTGCTCATTTTGAATATTTGGGCTTTGACACAAAACTATGCTGACTTTGCCACACAAATGGAAATGGTGACAGGTAAAACCCTACGTAACCGTAGTATGCAACAGCGTGTAATTCAACACACTGTACATATGATGTTATATGGTGTGATCCCAAGAACTCCGTCTGACTTATTCAAACCTGAATAGTTTTGGCATACGACCATAGCACTCTATGGTCGCCAAATTTAAAAAGACAAAATCAAAGCCTCAGATACTTTCAAATAATCTCAATAATTTCTGAGCGCCCAATAGTAGATTGTCTTCCCAATCCAAATGAGCAGTGTCGTTAGCTCCATCTGAAATATATTTAACTGAAATCAGACGTACATCGAGCTTTTTACAAACCTTTGCCAAGGCATAACCTTCCATATCCACCAAGTCGCACGCGACTTTGGGTGTTCCTGTTTCAAAGCTATCGCCAGTCCCACAGATACCTGTGCGTAACTGCTGAAAAAAAGGCTCCAAATGAATTTCAGCGGGGTCCATGCTGTCAAATGGTGTAAAGCCGACCGCAAAACCGAGTGGTGAAACATCCATATCACGCTGTACAAATTGAGAAACTTCGATCAACTCATGCTGATCAAAATAACTACTGCCTGCGGTACCTAAATTAATTAGGGTTTTACAACCTGTTTTTTGAATCACTTCAAATGCTTTATAGGCCGCGTTGACTTTACCCACACCACTGTAATGAACTTCAATCCCTGCTTGTTCAAATAATCCTTTGGATTCATTCGGCAAAGCCATGATCAGTGCAACATCTGACATAACATACTCAAATAACAGACTTCATTCAGCCCATTAGAAAGCAAATCTATCCGAAAGAAAAGTAGTTTAAACACCACGACCCAAAATCGTATCTAGCATTTTGATCTAAGTAAAAAATAGCATTTTCACTGACTTTAATGCTGTTCCAAATAGGCTTTTAAACAGGGTGAAAAAAACAAATGGCCTTGATAAAAACCATGCGCGGTTTTGCTTGCAACTAAACACCAAAGTATCAGCAGAATGGCCGCAAAGGCATAGCCAACAGCGTAGAGGAAAGCTAAATTCAATTGCTGCGCTAAATTAAGAATCGCGAGGGTGTACACGCCCAACGGAAATGTCAGTCCCCACCAGCCGAGGTTAAAAGGTAATTCCTGTTTGGCATGGTGTAAAGTGGTCATCACGGCAATGCCTAACCACCATAACCCAAAACCGAGCAGAATGAGACTACCGAAAATTCCTGCATATTGAAAAAGCTGACCCATTTCAACCAAATCTATGCTCACCAAAACTGTCGGTGCTTGCTGTCCTAAAATCAATAAAGTCAAAGCCCCCGTACCGATCGGCCCCAAAGCCAACCAACTGCTGACTGCCAGCTCTTTTTCGGGTAGTTTATGTAAGACTAAACGCAACATTAAAATCGTTAAAATAGCAAAAGCAGGTAAAACAGAAATCCCCCAAAGGACATAGCTAGCCAATAAAATCGCAACAGCATGACCATCTGTTGGCAAATGCCCCAGCAATAGGCCTCCACTGCTGGCTGCAACCTCACAGGCCACGATCGGCAACAACCAAACTGCTGTCATATTGCTCAAACTATGTTGCTGACGCTGATACATGACAAAAGGAACACCCCATGCCACCAATAGTGCAAGGAGCACATCTACGTACCAAAGGCTCTTGGCGACATGAACCGCAATATCTCCATAAATCGGCTGCCCATACTTTAAACAGCCATTTAGAATCGTCGCCAGTGCCATCGGAATAGTGCCTAAAAACAAACTCATCATCGGATGCTGAAAAATCTGTTTAGCTTCATGCGGATAAAATACCCAACGCAGTCCATAAAGCACAGTAAAAAGTACAAAAAGCGCAATATTGAGATACCAAAGCGTTGTGCCGAACGACCATGTGCATGACTTTAAAATCGGAAACTCTGATACAATAAGCGCCACCACACCTGTTCCCATACTGACAGTAAACCAGTTGGGGGTAAATTGACGGATCAGATTTTGCCGCTGTCCAAGTTGTGTAAATGGTTTTTGCATGAGTTGGTCCTCATTAGAAACTACATTTATACTAACCAAAACCACAAATAAGAAAAATTGATTAATTCACATTAAATAAATCAGTTAAAATGATATATGTGAACTTTCTACGAAATTTTGCATTGTCAAAAAACAACCACAAGACGAATGCCCAAGAATATGGCAATATATAAGCCGTTATTTATTCTAAGCACTTGATTTGCCCATGAAGCTGCTCCGTCTACATGCTTTGCCCTCACACTCTGAATTAGAAAAAACCGTTGTCACCATCGGTAATTTTGACGGGGTGCATTTGGGTCATCAAGCCATGATTCATCAGCTCAAAGCCGTTGCAAAACAACACAACCTAAAAACAGTGGTGATGATTTTTGAACCTCAACCACTTGAATTTTTTAAAGCTTATGATGCTCCACCGAGGATTTCATCCTTACGTGAAAAAGTCGAATATTTAACTGAGCTAGGTGTGGACTATATTGCAGTTGCTAAATTTGACAATAGCTTCCGGAGTTTAAGTGCCGAAGCATTTGCCGATATTTTAAAAGATAAACTCAATGCCCAAAGTTTGGTTTTAGGCGATGATTTCCACTTTGGTAAAAATCGCCAAGGCAATAGTGAATTTCTTAAAAATTATGGTTTTCAAGTGCATAATCTTGAAACCGTCCTCGCAGAAGGTGAACGCGTCAGTTCAACCCGGATTCGCCAAACTCTTGCAGCAGGGGATTTGGCACTCGCAGCACAATTATTAGGCCGACCTTATAGCATTACAGGTCGAGTGCAGTATGGCGACCAAATTGGTCGAACCCTAGATTTTCCAACCATTAATGTGCGTTTAAACCGTCACAAACCTTGTTTAAACGGCATTTATGGTGTCGATGTAATTTGTGAAACCACATCCCTACGCGACAAAGTCAAAGCAGACCAGCCTGAACGGTTGGGCATTGCTGGATATGAACCTTCTGCCCTTTTTGGCGCAGGTCATGTTGGAACACGGCCAGCCATTCAGCAAGATCATCCTGAATGGCGATTAGAAGTACATTTCCCTGATGTTTCTGCTAATCTGTATGGCTTATTAATGCGGGTCACCTTCTTAAACTATTTACATGGTGAAAAGAATTACCCTTCGCTGGAAGCACTAAAAGCAGGAATTGATGATGATGTGGTGAAACTGCTTGAGTTTCGTCAAAACACCCCAACATTTCCCTTTTAAATACCCAATCAATTTTATGTAAAACGCGTCAGTCTAAAAGCTGATTAAATTGGAAGAAAACTTGCATGAGCGACAAGCAAACTACTGAAAATGCAGTGGATTATAAAGCCACACTTAACCTCCCAGGTACCGATTTTGCCATGAAAGCAAATCTTGCGGTGCGTGAAGCAAAATGGTTAGAAGAGTGGTATGCCGACAACATTTATCAGCAGATTCGTGCGTCGCGTATTGGCAAGAAAAAATATGTCCTACATGACGGCCCTCCGTATGCAAATGGTCAAATCCACTTGGGTCATGCGGTAAACAAAGTCCTCAAAGACGTCATCATTAAAAGTCGCGTGCTCGATGGCTTTGATGCACCGTATGTTCCAGGTTGGGACTGTCACGGTCTACCGATTGAACTCAAAGTTGAAGAAAAAGTCGGGAAAGTCGGTGTAAAAGTGGATGCTTCGACTTTCCGTAAAGCCTGCCGCGAATATGCTTACACCCAAGTCGAATTACAAAAGAAAGACTTCGTGCGCATGGGTGTGTTTGGGGATTGGGACAATCCTTATCTGACCATGAACTTCAAACAGGAAGCAGACATTGTGCGCTCTGTCGGCGCGATTGCGAAAGCAGGTCATATCGAACCAGGTCTCAAACCAGTAAACTGGTGTCTCGACTGTGGTTCAGCTTTAGCTGAAGCAGAAGTCGAATATGAAGATAAAAAATCAGATGCCATTGATGTTGGTTTCACAGTTGTCGACTTAAAAGATTTAAGCGCACGCTTAGGGGTGGATGTTCAAGACCCAACCGATATCGTGATTTGGACCACCACACCGTGGACTTTACCTGCGAACCAAGCGGTTGCTGTACATGCAGAAATTGACTATCAATTGGTTCAAGTCACAACTGATCGCGGGACACAAAACTTTATTTTGGCCAAAGACCTAGTTGCGTCAGCAGTTGAGCGTTATAAGCTTGAAAATCCTATCGTTTTAGCTGATTTCACGGGTTCGGCTATCGAAAACTTATTATTACAACATCCTTTGATTACAGACCGTCAAGTGCCTGTGATTTTAGGTGAGCACGTCATCGCAACCAGTGGTACAGGTGCGGTTCATACTGCGCCAGGTCATGGTGTGGACGACTATAAAGTCGGTTTACTGTACAACTTAAAAGTTGAAAACCCAGTCGGTGGCAATGGTGTATATTTACCAACGTCACCCGTTTTTGCTGGTGAGCACATCTACAAAGCCAATCCAAAAATCATTGAAGCGTTGGGTGCAGTCGGTCGCTTGTGGGCGCATCAACCAATCAAACATAGCTATCCGCATTGCTGGCGCCATAAAACCCCAATTATTTTCCGTGCGACCCCGCAGTGGTTTATCAGCATGGATGCGCAAGGCTTACGTCAAAATGCTTTAAATGCGATTGAAAACGAAATCAGCTTCGTGCCAGATTGGGGCAAAAACCGTATTCAAGCTATGATCGAAGGTCGTCCAGACTGGTGTATTTCGCGTCAACGTACTTGGGGTGTACCAATCCCATTCTTCGTGCATAAAGACACCAATGAGCTACATCCACGCACAGCAGAGTTGATCGAAGAAGTCGCGAAGTTAATCGAACAAGAAGGAATTGACGCTTGGTATAACCGTGAAGCGAAAGACTTTATTGGTGATGAAGCGGAACAGTACAATTGTGTGCGTGACACTTTAGACGTGTGGTTTGACTCAGGCACAACCCACTATGCGGTACTGCGTGAACGCGAAGAACTCACCGATCCAGCCGATTTATACCTTGAAGGCTCAGACCAACATCGTGGTTGGTTCCAGTCTTCATTATTAACCTCTGTCGCTATCAATCAACGTGCGCCGTATAAAGGCTTGCTAACTCATGGCTTCGTGGTGGATGAAAAAGGCCGTAAGATGTCAAAATCTTTAGGCAACATCATCACCCCACAAGACATCATTAAAGACATGGGTGCAGACGGCTTGCGTTTCTGGATTGCATCGGCAGATTACCGTTATGAAATGACTGCAGGTAAAGAAATCTTTAACCGTGCATCAGATGGCTATCGTCGTATTCGTAATACTTTGCGCTTCTTGTTGGCGAACCTCAATGGTTTCAAACCATCGACCAATGCACTGCCTGTAGATCAATTGATCGCACTTGATCAATACATCTTGCAACGTGCAGCAGATGTACAGAAAACCATTCAGCAAGCCTATGAAGATATGAACTTTCATATCGTGACCAATGCGCTGACCAACTTCTGTATCAACGACTTGGGTGGTTTCTATCTAGACATCATCAAAGACCGTCAGTACACCACTAAAGCAGATTCGCAAGCGCGTCGTTCGGCTCAGACTGCGTTGTATCATTTGGTACAAGCCTTTGTGCGTTGGATGTCACCAATCTTAAGCTTTACCGCTCAAG
The DNA here is from genome assembly GCF_044130335.1 of Acinetobacter halobius. Taxonomy (NCBI): domain Bacteria; kingdom Pseudomonadati; phylum Pseudomonadota; class Gammaproteobacteria; order Moraxellales; family Moraxellaceae; genus Acinetobacter; species Acinetobacter halobius. The sequence continues at coordinate 5,950 of NZ_JBIQOD010000031.1, read as the reverse complement.
AGGCATGGCCACTGATTCCAGAACAAACTGAGAAATATGTGTTCACTGCGGAATGGTATGAGATTCCTGTGGCTTCAAAAGCAAACCTGTTGTCTGAAGCCGATTGGCAAACCCTCATTGCAGTGAAGTCTGCAGTGAACAAGTTCATCGAAACTGCACGTACTGCGAAAATCGTGGGTTCAAATCTCTCTGCCAAAGTTGAACTGTGGGCAGATGCTGAACTCAAAGACGTACTTGATCGTCTAGATGATGAACTTCGCTTTGTCCTGATCACATCGCAAGTACTTGTGAATACATTCGATGCAACTCAAGGCGAAGCTTCTGATCTGGCAGGTCTGAATGTTAAAGTCTCAGCTGCTGATGGTGAAAAATGTGTACGTTGCTGGCATGTTCTACCAGATGTGAATACACATGTTACACATCCAGGTTTATGTGGACGTTGTATTATCAACCTTCCTACAGGCCAAGGCGAAGAGAGAAAATATGCCTAACCCTCAACAGAAAAAGGGCTTATTCCAATTCTATCCGCATAATTTAGTGTGGGTAGGCTTGGCTATTCTAGCCATTGTCTTAGATCAATGGACCAAATGGATTGCCAGTACCCATCTGAATTATGCAGATCCAGTACCAGTTCTGCCCTTTTTAAATTGGACCTTATTGCATAACTATGGCGCAGCCTTTAGTTTCTTGTCCGATGCTGGTGGGTGGCAACGTTATTTCTTTACCTCTCTTGCTGGTATTGTGTCTGTCATTTTCCTGTTCTGGCTGATGCGTATGCCAAAAACAGTAAAAGTGCTGCCCATTGCAATTGCGCTTATTCTAGGTGGTGCTATAGGCAATTTAATCGACCGTATTAGCTTAGGCTATGTGGTTGATTTCATTCATGTGTACTATCAAAACAGCCACTTCCCTGCGTTTAATATTGCTGACAGCTCAATTACGCTTGGAACTATCCTTTTGTTGATCGATACCTTTTTTCTCGAAAAAAGTCGTATCCAGCGTGCCGAAGTAAAAAATGACTGATTTTATTAATCCCAATGAAGAAACTCGCGTAAGCGAAGGCTCAAAAGTTGAGTTACATTTTTCTGTTTCCATTGAAAATGGCGTGGAAATTGACAATACGCGTAGCCGTGAAGAACCTGTGAGTCTCGTGATGGGTGATGGCAGCCTATTGCCCGGTTTTGAAAAGGCGCTGTTTGGTTTACGAGCTGGTGACCGCCGTACCGTAAGCCTACCACCAGAAGATGCTTTTGGTCCTTGGAACCCTGAGAATGTACAAAAGTTTGATACGGTTAAATTTGAACAGCGACCAATCGAAGGTCACATGATTGAGTTTGAAGACAAAGCCAAACAAAGTCTTTATGGTGTGGTTAAAGCTGTAGGTGATGACATCACCGAAGTAGATTTTAATCATCCATTGGCAGGTAAAGATATTACCTTTGAAGTTGAAATCTTCAAAGTGACCCCTGCCGGACAACAAGGCATCAAAATTATGTAAAGCCACAGATCGACCGTCTGTGTGTCATTCAAAGCTCCTTCGGGGGCTTTTTTAATGCCTCAAACATTTATCCATCAGATACATATTCAATCTATGCAAAGCTTAATTTTCATACTACCGTAACGTGATCACATTTATTTTCCAAGGATTTTGCATGAAAATTCAAGTCATTATTGGCAGTGTCCGCGAAGGGCGTACTGCCATTAAAGTTGCGCGATGGGTGCAAAAAGGCTTTGAACAACTTGGGCTCAATACGGTCCAACTCGAATTGGTCGACTTAAAAGAGTGGGATTTGCCAATTTTTGCAGGTGCCAACCCACCTATGACAGGCATTTATGATCAACCCAAACAACAAGCATGGGCCGATCACATTGTCCAAGGCGATGCCTTTATTTTTATTAGTCCTGAATATAATCACGGCTATAGTCCAGCACTCAAAAATGCATTGGACTATTTAGGCAAAGAATGGCAAGGCAAACCTGCAGCTTATATTAGTTATGGTGGTACCAACGGCTCACGCTCCATCGACCAAATTCGCCAAGTCGGTACTCAACTCGGCCTAGTCGATACCAATGCCGTGATTGAAATTCGAGATATTTTTTCACGCAATAAAACCGAAGATTTTGAACCAAATCCTTTTGATGAGAAAAATCTAAAAGCAGCAATTGATAAACTGATTAAATATGTCAGCGCATAAAGATGAGATTCTTATGTACGCGATTGCTTACAGTAACTTGAGTATTTGTCGGCTTTTCAATCAACAGTATCGACGCTATAGTTAAATCATACAGAGACAGGAAGTCTCAATTAAAAACAAAAATAATAAAATATACAGCAGGATGCTGATCGGTAGGACAGGAGTTATACCGTTTGAAAGAATTTAAAAAGCCCCCGACAGGATGTTGGGGGCTTTTTAAATTCTAGTTTGATATTTTAAATATTCACATCAAATCCTAAATTAACATCAGATGCGGCTTGACCACCTCGTATCCCCCAATTCTCTAAGTTAGACTCACGAATTAGAATAGAAATATGGTCTTGTGGAATACCTAACTCTGCTAAATGCTGAACTAGGAGTTGATACAGTCTTCGTTTAGTCTCTAGCGATCTTCCGACAAAGCAATCAACTTCAATCCAAGTAAAAGAAGCGGGTTGTGTTAAATAAAGTGGATACGCAAAATGCTCAGGTGCATGCTCAACTAAACGAATATTGCGATCATATTGGGGGAGTTGAAACGCAGTAGATAATGCCGTATGGACTGCTTCAATTATCGCTCGCGCTTCATCCTGACTATAGTTTTTACGAACATGAATTTGGGTACTTGGCATCACACATCCTCTATTCTTTTATTATTAAAGTTTTTCATTTTTGATATTCGTAACCACAGTGCGATTAAGCTGACCGTTTATCGTTATATCAGGCATAGCAACCAAATATTACATCAATATAACGCACTACGTTCTATACTTTTGCCCATCTGAACGTCGGGCAGTTTTGCGCAAAACGTTTTTATATAAAATCAATTAAAAACAAGAAGAACAGAGAACATCCTCATGCAACTGAGTACTACATATTTAACTGATTATTGCAAAATCTATGTCGCAGACCCTGAATATACGCAGGCAGATGCTTTAGCAGCCTATTGTAGAGTTCATCGTACTGAAATCATGCAACAACTCCATCAGCATGGGATTTTATTATTCCGCGGTTTCAAGATAGAACGCAGCTATGAATTCTACGAACTTATTGAACAACATTTACAACTTGAGCCAAGGAATAGTATTACTCCCAATACGCAGGGCTGGTTTGCCACACTTATGCGTAAGCACAGTGAAAAACTTTTCGGTATAAATAATGAGAAGCTGTACCACAATCACAATATCGTACAATTGAAACCTCGTGAGAATGCCATTCAAAACTTACATATCCAAGGAAGTATGCATTCAACCCGATCACGTTATGTTGCGCTGTTTTGCCAACGGACTTCCACTCATCTGGCCGAAACAGGTTTTAATGACTTAGAAAAAATTTGGAACCACTTTCCAACCAGTATTCAAAAAAAATATTTAGGCGCGTGGAGCCATTTTTCTTATATTTCAATCCGTAAACTCAATATATTAGACCGTTTACTATTAAAGAACAGCCCATTTCATTTAAGCAAGCTAACCAATAAAAGAGCCAAACTCACCTTAAAACGCTCTCCCTTCGTCATCACCCATCCTGATACTCAAAGACTAGCGATCCAACCGTGGGTCTTTGCCAATAATACCCATACCTTTGCACACCACACGACACAAACTATATGTAAGCATCGCGGATCACTTCAATCAGGTTTTACAGCGAATCACATGCAATTGTCTTGGGAACTCTTCACATACACAGGTGAAAAAATTGAGTGGACGCATCAGGAAAAACAGCAATACTTTGATGCACTCTATCGTGATGCACTTTTAGTTCAATGGCAACAAGGAGATATCGCCTTAGTCGATAATATTAAAATTGCACATTGGCGTATCAATGATGGAAATGAAAACCATAACTTGCTTCAAATTCAAGCCAATGTTTTCCATGCCGATCTACACTCTGCTATTTAAAATTCATCGCTTAGTCATATTTCTTTTAATATGACTAAGGTTTGATCAGTTGAATTAAATCAGCATGCTTCCCATCTTCAATCACCCAAATACTGCCATCTTTCGCTTGTTGTAAACCACGGATACGTTGTTTCATATCTATCCGTTGAATTTCTTTTGCTGGCTGTGCTGTGGTGTCTACAATAATCAATGCTTCAGATGAAAGCCCGCCAATGATGGCTTTACCCTGCCACTTGGGAAACATCTGTCCCGTATAAAAAATCAAACTCGATGGAGAAATCACAGGGGTCCAGTCCAATTTCGGTGCTTCAAACTCAGGTCGCGTAACATGGTCAGGGATATTCAAACCACTATAATGATCACCATTGGAAACCAATGGATAACCATAGTTTTTCCCTTTCTGGATCAAATTAAGCTCATCACCACCTTTCGGGCCCATTTCAACCACCCAAAGTTGACCTTGTTCATCAAAAGCCATACCTAAAGGATTACGATGCCCGAAACTCCAGACTTGTTTCGCTACTTCACCTTGCGACTGAAAAGGATTATCCACTATCACTGAGCCATCATCATTAATCCGAATGATTTTCCCAAGATTCGATGTCAAGTCTTGGGCAGGATCAAATTTCTGTCTCTCACCAGAGCTAATCCATAGTTTTCCAGAACCATCAAACAGTACACGATGTGCATAATGCCCTTGCCCACGAACCTTAGGTACCTGTTTCCAAATGGTTGTTATATTATCTAATTGTGGCTGTGCTTGATCTAAATTCAAATCTGCACGAATCACCACTGCCCCATAGCCACCTTGCCCTGCTTCTGCATAGCTGAGATAAATTTGATGGTTTTGTGCAAACTTAGGATGTAAAACAATGTCCCCGAATCCACCCTGACCACCATAAGCCACTTTGGGTAAGTTTTTAATAAAGGTCTTTTTCTGATCTCTAGGATTAAATAAAATCAATTGCCCCGACTTTTCAGTAATCAATAAACGCCCGTCAGCTAACACAGCCAATGCCCATGGTTCATTAAACTCAGCGATACGTTTCATCTGTATAGATGTTACTGCAACAACTGAGCTAGGCTGATTTTCTTTCGACTGAGTTTCTGGTGGAGTTTGCGCATGGCATGCTGTTAGAACAGACAACACACTCAATGTAATCAGTCTATGAAAGGCTTTAATATTCATCCTTGTCTCATTTCTTCTATCACACTACTTACAATCCATTGTAGAAGAGAAATAAATGCTTGCAGTATAAGCTTTAGTAACAAGATGAATCCTTGTAAGTGAATGCTTACAAATACTGAAGAAAGTAACCACTAGCTTTAAAATAGGCGAAAACGTACATTTAAAACATCAGGAGATAGGACGTTTCCCAAACGAAAACAACAATAATCAGTTTGAGCATCAGGATGTGAGATATGACAGGAGTTGTATCTAAGCACTGAAATACAAAGAAACCTTGACAGGATGTCGGGGTTTCTTTTTTATTGAGCATATTAAAATCTAGATTAAACCCTGTTTTGAAATATTTTGCATGATCACGAGCTAAATATAGCTATTCTTTCCCAATGGATATAGATGAAATAACTGTTCAATTGCTCGAAAGATATTTGGAGAGTTAGTTAAAATTTCTTTTTATGAATAATAAATAATCAAATTTAAATGAAAAAATAAACCTATTAGGTTTTAAGGGTTATTTTTTAGCTAATCTTTATTTTTCTATTTTTCCCTTCATAAAAAAAAGCCCCCTAACAATTAAGTTAGGGGGCTTTTGAATAATGAGCTGGCGATGACTTACTCTCACATGGCAAACGCCACACTACCATCAGCGCTAAGAGGTTTCACTTCTGAGT
>NZ_JBIQOD010000030.1:0-22391 GCF_044130335.1 Acinetobacter halobius | reverse complement strand
AGTATTCTGATGTGACAAAACCTGAATCCTTGTAGTTGAAGTGTTTGTTCGCACTTATATTTTAACTACTTTGGACTCAGGTTTTTTTATTTAAGTCTAACTATGGGACAGCAGTGATACTACGGCGCTTTTTTAGTTGATCGATAAATGTGGTTTGTTTTAGGTCTTCTTCGTGATTTTTTTTAAATTTTAAGCCTTTGGTTAAATCCTTTGTTAAAACTTGTCCAATTTTATGTAATAAAGCCATACCGTGTTCCCCAAAATGTACAGTGATGCCTATTGTGTTAGGCGTTAGTGTAATCGCAGGAGAATTACTTATATTTACTATGTGATTCCTAAATGTTTGTTTTTAAAACAAACAAATTAAATAAAAAAATAAACTCCGCATTTAGCGGAGTTTATGTGACTGATCTAACACTTTAAAAATAGTGTTGTTCAAGCTTATTTCTCTGTTTCAAACAAAGCAGCAACAAAGGATTTTGCAGAGAAAGGGCGTAAGTCGTCAATTTTCTCACCCACGCCAATGAAACGAATTGGAACATGCGTACGACTGGCAATATTAAACAGCACACCGCCTTTCGCAGTGCCGTCGAGTTTGGTAATCGTTAGACCTGTCAAACCAACCGCCTCATCAAACATTTCTACTTGATTAATCGCATTTTGACCTGTTCCTGCATCAACCACCAACATAACTTCATGTGGCGCAGTTGCATCAATTTTTTGCATGACACGTTTTACTTTGGTCAACTCTTGCATGAGATGACCTTTGTTATGTAAACGGCCTGCGGTATCTGCAATTAAAACATCAATCCCTTTGGCACGTGCACTTTCAAACGCATCGAAAATGACAGAAGCACTGTCAGCACCATGACCTTGTGCAACTACGGCAATATTATTGCGCTCGCCCCAAATTTGAAGCTGCTCGGTCGCCGCCGCACGGAAAGTATCCCCCGCAGCAAGCATCACTTTTTTGCCTTCACCTTGTAAACGCTTTGCCAATTTACCAATAGTTGTGGTTTTACCTACACCGTTTACACCCACCACCAAAATCACATACGGTGTTTTGTTTGGGTCAATATGCAAAGGTTTAACACGCGGCGCGAGTAACGCTACCAACTCTTCTTGAAGCGCTTTATAGAGCGAGTGCGAATAAATTAAATCACCACGTGCAGTACGTTCAGTTAAGTTAGTAATGATGGTTTTCGTTGCATCAACACCAATGTCTGCAACTAAAAGTTGCTCTTCAACTTCTTCAAGCAGTTCATCATCAATCTCCTTACCTCCGATCAAAATATTGACCATACCATCAGCAAGGTTTTTACGGGTTTTGGTTAACCCTTCTTTCATACGGCTAAAGAAACCGCCTTTTGCAGACGCCTCTGCTTCTTCTGAGCTTGTTTCAGCAACCACAACTGGACTAACAACTGTTTGCTCTTTTGTTTCAACGATTGGCACATTGACCACAGGTAAACTTGGTAATGTGACATCGTCATCCCCGATATCAGCATCAATCAAAAATTTGTTCTGCTCATTAGATTGCTGTTGCATGCCGAATCCTTGAAAAGCACTGCGTTAAAAAAGACGGATTCTACCATAAAAGATAGGCTTTCGCTTAGTAACAATACTTTATGTAAACACTTAACAAATCAATACTTCTGGTGCTTGATCTACTTCGCATTTTTCTTAAGAATGGTTATTTATTGAAATGCTTTCACTTCAACCTGAGCCCCAATTTTATATGCATCACTTATTAGTCACGCATTCTTATAAAAAAAATTTAGTTGCACTGGGTTTAACTCTACTTTGTTTACCTATAACAAGCTATGCACAAATACGTAGTGAGCTTACTCGCAGCAGTTTTGAAACTACTTTAAGCAATGGCTTACAGGTGATTATCCGTGAAGATCATCGCTCCCCAATGGTCATGACCCAAATTTGGTACAAAGTCGGTAGCACTGATGAGTCAGGAAATACAACAGGTATCTCTCATGTACTAGAACATATGATGTTTAAAGGAACATCTAAAGTGCCGAACGACGAATTCAGTCGCTTGAGTCGTATCTATGGTGGCAATGTCAATGCGGCCACATTTACCAACTACACCAATTACTATCAGCTTTATCCAAAAACATACTTCCCCATGGCTTTAGAGCTAGAAGCCGATCGCATGAACAATCTTCTGCTACGCCAACAAGACTTTGACCCTGAAATTAAAGTGGTGATGGAAGAACGACGCCTACGTACCGATGACAACCCACGTTCACTCGCGTTTGAACGTTTCAAATGGATTTCTTACCCAACTAGCCATTATCGTCAACCCGTCATCGGACACATGAAACACTTGCAAAATATCACTCTAGATGATGTTAAACAGTGGTATCAAAAATGGTATAGCCCCAATAATGCGATCTTGGTGATCGTGGGTGATGTCAATGCAGAATCTGCCCTTAGACAAGTTCAAAAATACCTTGGCGATATCAAAAGTCAGCCTACACCTGTACGCAATGATGTGACTGAGTTTGAAAACATTGGCTACCGTCACATGGAACAGTATAGCAATGTTGAAGTGCCCAATTTATATATGGCTTGGAATGTAAAATCGCTTGCAACAACAACCAATTCAGAAGACGTTTACGCGCTCACACTCATTCGCAGCTTATTAGATAGCGGAGTCAGTTCCAGGTTGCAACAGCGCCTTGTTCGTGACAAAAAGCTGGCTACCGCACTCAGCGTGAGCTATGACCCCTATAACCGTGGTGACAGTTTATTCACCATCTCAGCACTACCTGTAAATGGCGTAACACTGCCCGAACTACAAAAAGCCATAGAGCAAGAAATTGACCTACTCAAAACAGAACTTGTTAATCCTAAAGAATTAGAACGTATTAGCACACGATTTGTTGCCAATCTTATTTATGGCCAAGATGACATAGTCGGGCAAGCCAAACTGATCGGAAATTTAGCGGTAAACGGTATTGATTACCGCATAATGGATCAACTTCCACAGCGTTATGAGGCCATCACGCCAGAAGACATTCAACGAGTCAGCCAAACGTCTTTTATAAAAAATAACTTAAGCACCTTATACCTCCAACCAGAAACTCAGGCAGAAAAATGATGGAGAATAATATGTCAAAGTCTAAGCTTTTATTTCTTGCATTGTCTGCCTTTTGTACGACCAATGTAATTGCAGAAATCAATACAAATCCTATAACCAATGATGATCCAAATTCATTACAGTCTATTTCGTCATTACAAAGCCTAAAACAAGTCAAAACAGCTGAACTCTACACAGCGCCGCATGTCCACGAGCTAAAAAATAAATACAAAGTTCGAAGTTTATTCGTCGAATCACCAGCCCTTCCAATGGTAGATATTCAACTCACCTTTAATGCAGGTTCTGCACGGGATATAGAAGTCGAAAAAGGACTTTATGGCGTAGCAAATATGGCGGCGCAGTTGATGGATGAAGGTACAACTCAACATGATGCTGTAGAGATTGCCAACACCTTTGAACACGTCGGCGCACGTTTTAGTATGGCTGCACATCGAGACATGTTTGTGGTTCGACTGCGTTCTCTATCTGACCCAAAGAAGCTTGATGCAGCTGTCAACACCATGCTTGAAGTCCTAAAAGATTCCACCTTCAAAAACAATAGTATTCACTTAATGGTGAGTAATACTCAAGTAGGACAAAAACAACTCAAAGAAAGCCCAAGTCGTTTGATGAGTATTCGCTTTTACCGTGCATTATATGGTTCGCACCCCTATGCAGAACCGATTACTGGTACCAATGGCAGCATTAAAAAAATTAGTACACAACATTTAAAAAAGTTTCGTGATGAATTCTTGGTCAGCAAAAATATGAACATAGCCCTTACAGGCCAACTCAGCGTAAAACAAGCCCAGAAACTGGCTGAACGAATCAGTGCCGCACTTCCGCAAGGAGAAACTGCAAAAACACTTGCCGTTCCACAAGACAAATCAGACTTTGATATTCAACATATTGTATTTAATTCAGCACAAGCTCACGTCACGATGGGACACCTCTCCACCACACGTGATGACCCTGACCGCCTAGCACTCGAACTGGCTAACCGCATGTTTGGTGGTGGCGGATTTAATTCAGTCTTAATGAAAGAACTTCGCGTTAAACGAGGCTATACCTATAGTGCAAACAGTAGTTTTACATTTAGTCAGGCCGCTGGGAGCTTTAGCTTGAGCTATTCAACCCAACAAGATCAGCTGATGGACAGTATCCAAGTAGCGCATAAAGCACTGGTCGACTTTGTTCACCAACCCATCGACGCACAGCAACTCGAAGAAACCAAAGCTGGTATGTTACGTAGCTTACCCAATAGCTTTAGTAGTAATGCCAATATCAATGCCCAACTGGGTTCTATGGGTTTTTATCATCAAAATATTAACTATTTGTCTGACTATCCGAAACGTCTCGCCGAGATTAGCCCAACAGATGTTCAAAATGCGATACGTAAACACTTGCACCCTGAAAAGCTTACCCTAGTTATTGTAAGTAAGAGCTTAGACAAAGTTCAACTTAGACATATTTTAGAGCTAAATCTTGATCCCAATATCAAGCAAAGCATGCCTCATCCTGATCAGATTCCTGCAATTATTGAACCTCTGGAGCCAATGCCGGAAGCTGCTTTGCCCGACTCTGCTCAAACTGATGAGCCTGCATTAATCTAAAATAATCAATATAAGTAATGCGGGTTTCCTGAATAAGGCTTTGCGCCATCTCTTGAGTTTCTGGGAAAACAGCTTGATGCGACAAACGACGGACATTTTCAAATTGGGTTGGAGAAATAGGTCGAGACAAAGCGAAGCTAGATATCAGCAGAATGACCAGAATGATCAATAACATGAGACCATTATAGATTTGTACCAGTGTAATCTGTGTTTTTAGTTTAAAAATTTTTTGGATCGCAATATGCATAACCTACCTCTAGTTGAACTAGTGTAAGTAGCGAATTGCAGAATCACAAGTTGAAATGCTGAAAAATATCCCCATTAATGGTTAAAGAGAACATAATTTCAGCAAGTCATCTTGTTTCCAAACATGAAGCTTAGCTAACAATGCTACGAATCACTGCGAAATAAAGGACCAAGGCAATCACAACCAATGCAATGACAATGGCGAAAGCCCCTACGCCATTTTCTGCATCAGAAGGATGAGCTGGGTCATCATCTGCAATTCGTACCAGTTCGCCATTGTAGGTTTCATAAAAATCAACCCGTTGATTTTCATCAAGCTGTCTTGTGAAATCGTATACTCTTTTACGCTGTGCCAAACAAAAATCCCCGAGATGAATTTCTTGATGGAAAACTGCTTCATCTAATTGTGTGCGGTGATACTGTGCCAATGCGACAATTTGCGAAACAGTTGGAGGCATATCAAATTCAAAACCGTCTAATGTCTTTGTCATGTTATTCTCCTTATAAATTACAGTTTCCTGTTTTATTATCATATTCAATCTTTTGACTGTTCATTGTTTAATCATGTAAACTGTAATATATAAAGTATAAGTGACAATATATTTGACAATTCAAGCAATTTGTAATAAATATTTAACATTAGCGTGATATTTATATCTAAAGGTAAAAATACCTTTAAGTGATCATAATTAGAATAAGGAGCTTAATATGATTCAACAAATCTCTCATCATGACCTAGAACATGCGTATGCGGATGCAGTAAACACCATTCAATCACAAATGAACTTTGTCGAAGCGGTACAACAGTTAGAAAGCGTTGCTCGTGCTGGTCACGGTAAAGCTGCCCTATTTTTAGCTGAGCTTTATTACCAAGGTTTCCGCGTAGAACGCGACTCGCTTAAAGCACAATATTGGCAACAACTTGCCACCATGAAAGCATAATAAAACGTCACTTAGGTGGCGTTTTTTTTGAACCTAACATTTTGAAATGACATATTTATTTACATAGTAATGCAAAGCTTACACTGAACTTTCATCTTATTTATTTAAAATGGGCTCATGTTTCTTACACGACATAAGGCTATGTACAAAATTTTGAAACTACAACCTATTTCAAATCATTTATATTTAAAAATTAACATTTTAAGAGGCATGATGTACTGCGGTATCCTATGGGGACTTTACCACCCCGAACAACAAGGCTGGGCGATGACTTCGGATCATGATGACTATGTTTTCCCTTTCTGGCTCAATGGTTTACATGCGCACCAATATGCTCAACTTCACTGGCCAAACTATGTGCCTAAAAAAATTACCCCGCATGATTTTCAAAGCGCTTTAATGCCTACTCTGTCACGCTTAAAAGTCACACCTGCGCTATGTAATGGTACAAAACGTATTAAACTCAGTACGTCTCAAATGCGTCACTTTTTCTTTAATGACAGTATTTTATTGCCAGCTTAGTTCTGATCCTAAAAGATAAACACAGAGAAGTTGTTTATCTTGTTGGCAGAAATGACTGCAAAGTATTTGCTTTTTTTAAAATTCGCGTTAATTTAAATATAAAACAATAACCACAACAAAAGGATATATCCTATGACCAATGTCGCTCAAGTCTTACATGATAAAGTACATAAAGATATTTTCACCATTAGCCCTGATGCTACAGTATTTGAAGCAATTTCACTTATGGCAGATAAAGGTATTGGTGCGGTTGTGGTCACTCATGAACAACAAGTGGTTGGTATATTGTCTGAACGCGATTACATGCGCAAAGTCATGTTGATGGAACGTAGTTCAAAACAAACTACCGTCAAGGAAATTATGACAGCAAAAGTGCTGACCGTCACAACCTCGGTAACTGTCGAAGAATGCTTAGATCTTATGACTGACCGTCATTTACGTCATTTGCCTGTGGTTGAAGAAGGTATCTTAATCGGCTTTATTTCTATTGGAGATTTGGTTAAAGCCGCGATGGATGACCAAAAGAAACTGATTGATCAACTCCAGCAATATATTTCAGGTTAGCTCTAAGCTTTATATTGGAAAAAAACTATAAAACAATAATTTAAAACTTAGATTAGCATTTGAAGTGCAACACCATGTTGTTGCCATAATACCTGACTCGGACTTTTAAAGCTGAGTCTTTTTCTTGGGCGATGATTTAAACGTTGAGTGATTTCTGAGATATATTCATCCGTATAGGCATTTAAATTACTGCCTTTTTTAATGTATTGTCTGATTAAACCATTTGTATTTTCATTCGTGCATCGTTGCCAAGCGCTATAAGAATCAGCAAAATACCAGTCTAGTTCTAATTCTTGAGCAACATACTTATGCAGACTAAACTCCTTACCATTATCTGCGGTAATAGTCTTTAGCTGATCTTTGATTGGCTTAAGAAGGCTGATAGTTGTTTGGCAAATTTCCTCTGCCTTGCGTGAGCTACACTTTTTCAGCCATAAATAACCTGTCTTCCGATCCACAATAGAGACCAATGATTGCTGATGGTTCTTACCAACAATCGTATCTATTTCCAGATCACCAAAGCGATTCCGCCGCTCAATCTCGATAGGTCTATCATGAATGCTTTTACGATTACTCAGCTGACCACGGGTTTCAGGAGAGCCGTATTTCCTCTTTCTTTGATTTCTGAAACGTAGGTGATGAAAGAGTGTACCGCCATTGTTTTTATCCTGTCGTATAAAGCGATAAATTGAATGCAAACTGACTGGAACATGAGAAGCAATCTGTTCAGGATTCCATTGAAGATCAAGATAAGAGATGACATGTGCCCACATTTCACAAGGGATTCTTTTAGGATTAGGACAATGTCGTCTTCGAGCTACTTTATTGGCATGTTTAGCGAAATAGCCATTTCTAGCTCGATTACGTTTGATTTCTCTAGAAATGGTTGAAGGTGAACGATTCAGTCTCCAAGCGATATAACGTTTAGAAAAACCTTCACGTAACAATGTATAAATCTGATATCGTTCTTCTTGGGTAAGATGAGTATAGTTCATGATGCAACTTTGACTTTGGTCGGTCGGAAGCAAAATGCTAGCTCATCTTGCTTCTTTCCAATAATTTAATCTCTGTTGCACTTCATTTGAGAATCTAAGAAATAAAAAATCCCTGCGTTAAGCAGGGATTTTTTATACAAACCTATTATCAGCTTTAACTCAATTTAAGCCCAATTTAGCTGCAACATAGTCTGCATCTTTGTCACCACGACCAGAAATATTGACCACAATTTTTAAATCTTTACTGAGCTTTGGCGCTTCACGAAGTACCCATGCCACTGCATGTGAGCTTTCAAGTGCAGGAACAATCCCTTCAACACGAGACAAGCGCATAAATGCATCTAGACATTCTTGATCAGTCGCAGTGGTGTATTCAACACGACCTAAATCTTTCAGCAGACTATGCTGTGGACCAACACCAGGATAGTCGAGACCTGAAGCGATGGAATGTACTGGTAACGGTTCACCCTGCTCATCTTCAAGGACATAACATGCCATACCATGAATTTGACTTGGCTTCCCTAAAGTTAAGGTTGCTGAGTGCATATCGGTATCCAAACCATGACCAGCAGGCTCTACACCAATCAATTTCACATCTGCATCGTTTAAAAATGCTGTGAAAGCTCCAATAGCATTCGAGCCACCACCCACGCACGCGACTACATAATCAGGGTTTGAACCAAAACGCTCATGCGTTTGCTCTTTAATTTCTTTACCAATAATCGACTGGAAATCACGCACCATCATTGGAAATGGATGCGGTCCTACAACAGAACCAATAGCATAAATATAATTGGTTGGGTCTTTTAAATACTCTTCAAAAGCACTATCTACTGCATCTTTGAGGGTTGCAGTACCACGTGTTACTGAAATAAGTGTTGCACCGAGAATTTTCATCTTGACGACATTGGGATGTTCTTTTTCAATATCGACCTGCCCCATGTGGATTTCACATGGAATACCCACCAAAGCACAGGCTGTTGCTAGTGCAACGCCGTGTTGTCCTGCACCCGTTTCTGCAATAACTTTGGTTTTGCCCATATATTTTGCAAGTAGCGCTTCACCCAAACAGTGATTAATTTTATGTGCGCCTGTGTGGTTTAAGTCTTCACGTTTGAGGTAAATCTGTGCCCCACCCAACTGTTCAGATAAGCGTTTCGCATAAAACAAAGGACTTGGACGACCAACATAGTGCGAAAAAAGATCAGCAAGCTCGGTTTGGAATGCCAAAGTTTCACGGATTTTTGTGTAGGCAACATTAATCTCGTCCATTGCCTCTTTCAAATGTGGAGGAATAAACTGTCCACCATAAGCCCCAAAAAAGCCCTCTGTGTTGGGCAAAGCAATACCGTTTATTTGATGATCCATTTGACGATCCTATTTTTTAAATTTGCTTTATATCAGTCAGTTAGCGAGCTAAATACTTAGTCATATCCTCAACGCCTTTTAAAGTCATTGGGTACATATGATCTTCAAAAATTTGCTTAATTAAACCAATCGTATGGGTGTAATGCCAATAACGATCTTCTTCTGGATTTAACCATGCAGTTTTCTCAAAATGATTGCGTAGGCGGTGTAGCCAAACACTTCCTGCCTCATCATTCATGTACTCAACCGAACCACCAACTGAATTGAGCTCATAGGGTGCCATTGAAGCATCTCCCACCACAATCACACGATAGTCGCGTCCATAAGTATTGAATAAATCCCATGTATTCATGCGCGTAGTAGAACGACGAACATTATCTTTCCACACATAGTCATATAAACAGTTATGGAAATAGAAATATTCTAAAGTTTTAAACTCAGTTTTCGCTGCACTAAAAAGTTTCTCGCATTGAGCAATGTGTGAATCCATCGACCCACCCACATCAAATAACATTAAGACTTTAATACGATTACGGCGCTCTGGTACAAGTTGCACATCAAGTATGCCTTGCTTCGCCGTTTCACGAATCGTGCCGTTAATGTCCAACTCTTCAGCAGCCCCTTGTCTCGCAAACTTGCGCAAACGTCGCAGTGCCATTTGCATTTGCCGAGTACCGAGAATCTGCTCATCATCCAAGTTCTGATATTTGCGTTGTTCCCAAACTTTTACAGCAGAACGTTTACGTCCCGGCCCGCCAATACGCACCCCTTCAGGATGATCACCATAAGCACCAAAAGGAGAGGTTCCTCCTGTGCCAATCATTTTGTTTCCACCCTGATGTTTTTTATGCTGTTCCCGTAGACGTTCTTCCAGCATTTTCATCAGTTCTTCTAATGAACCCGCTTTTTTTAACTCTTCACGCTGCTCTGGAGTTAAATGTTTTTCTAAGAGTTCTAAATCAAACCAATCTTTAGGGAGCTGTTGGACTTTATTGAGTAAATCATCCAAATCAAAAGTTGAAATGCCATCAAAATAGTCCTTCATGCCTCGGTCAAATTTATCAAAGAAGCGTTCATCCTTCACCATAATGGTTTTGGCGAGTTGATAAAATTCGTCTTGATCGGCAAAGACTAAACCTGAAGCGACAGCCTCATTTAGATCAATTAGTTCACGTGTTGAGACAGGAACACCGTATTTACGTAAGGTATAAAACAAGCGCACAAACATGCGTGTTTCTCCTTTAACGACGCGACATAAAGGCTAAACGTTCAAGCAACTGCACATCTTGTTCGTTTTTAATGAGCGCACCATACAAAGGCGGAATTGCTTTGGATTTGTCATGATTACGCAATACATCTTCTGGCATGTCATCTGCCATCAGCAAGCTTAACCAGTCAATCAACTCAGAGGTTGATGGTGGTTTTTTTAGACCTGGAACTTGACGTAATTTGAAGAAAATTTGCAAAGCCTCATTGACCAAAGCCGTTGAAACTTGCGGGAAATGTACATCAATAATTTCACGCATAGTCGCTTCGTCTGGAAATTCAATATAGTGAAAAAAACAACGGCGCAAAAATGCATCAGGTAGTTCTTTTTCATTATTTGAAGTAATAATCACAATTGGACGCTGTGATGCTGTAATAGTTTCGCCCGTCTCATATACATAAAAAGACATCTTGTCCAATTCATGTAATAGGTCATTTGGAAACTCAATATCTGCCTTATCAATTTCATCAATCAATAAAACACAGCGTTCTTCACTGGTGAACGCTTCCCACAATTTACCCGGTTTAATATAGTTTTTAATGTCATAAACACGGTCGTCACCCAATTGGCTATCACGCAAACGCGAAACCGCATCATATTCATATAAACCTTGCTGAGCTTTTGTGGTTGACTTGATGTGCCAAGTCAACAATTTTAAGCCTAAGCTTTCAGCCACTTGTTCTGCCAGTAAAGTTTTACCCGTACCTGGCTCACCTTTAACCAATAAAGGCTTTTGTAAGCTACGTGCAGCTTTTACAGCAAGTTTTAAACTATCGGTAGCGATGTACTGATCCGTACCCGTAAATTGTTGCGTTTCAACAGACATGATTAAACCTTATTTTTTTATTAATTACAGTGGTGAATGAGGGTTACGGACAACTGCTTTGGTTTTATTTGCCACATATTTTGACCAAAAGAAACCGATCACAAGCCCCACACCCATGACAAACAGAATCAATGACAAATTAGACCAAATGAGTGGTGAGTCTTTAGTTAACACACCAAATAACAAACCAAAAATGGCAGGTGCAATTGCTGCATTGGGACCTTCAGAAACTGTTGGTGTCAATAAAATGGCAAAGATCATCATCCATGTAATGCCACCCAACAGCTTAGGCAGGCGTGTGGCAATGGAATACCAACACCACAAAATTAGCAGACTGCCTAAAAGATATACTGTGACAGCGATGCTGTCTTCAGGAATTGAATCAAGTATTGAAAGAAAACTATCCACTGTACAACTCCTGAATTATACTTTATGCGCCACGGAGGCCTTCTGGTTCTACTGCGTTCGGATTAATCAATCCTTCTGGAGGCATTTGTAAAAAGAAGCCTTGAGTTTGGATTGAGTCCATGACATGCAATACATTTACACGTGCTAATTTACGTGCTTCACTCAATTCAAGATCCATCACAAAACTTGCGCGACCAAATGCACCACGAACAGCTTCAGGCAAAACATTCAATGGGCTAAACGATTCAACTGCTTGATCAGCTTCAGTTGGACGAGCAATATAAAGATACATTTCATCTTTTTTACTCGATTTATAAATAGAACATTGCATATCTAAAACAGCACTCAAATAACTCAAGCCACAGGATACATCAAATAAAAGCAACTGACATTAGTCATGATTAACGCATCAGTCGTGATTTTGTATAAATATCTAAACTTGAGACCAATTGACTAATTATTAATCCATGACTTTCATTTGGGTAGAAAGATAACTTTCATCACGGCGCAATAGTTGAATCAAAGGCTGAGTCAATAGTTCATAACGCCAGCCCAATAAGTAGTCAGGCAAATCTTGTTCATCATTATGAAAAACCACATGCTGATGTAAGGCATTCATCCACTTTTTGCGCATCAGCACTTCTTTAGGAATCGTGGTCTCATCCACGACATTTTGAATTAAGTGATCAATTTTTTCACCAACATCTTTTGAGGAATGTCGAATTGGTCGTGCCATGCGTAGTGGCCAATCCGCTTGCTCAGGTAAAAACTTCACCAGATCTAAAATGGTTTTACCATGTTCTCTCACAATGTTTGGACGTATATCTTTAACGCCTGATAACTGGAAAGCATTTTTCGGATTCTTCTCAACCAGATCAATCATGGTTGAGTTCTTTAAAATAAAACTACGTGGCGTATTAAGTGCTTTTACCATCTGTTCACGCCATACTGCCAACTGTTGCAACTGCATTAACTGACGACGTGAATGTCGATAGTTACCAATATCTTGATAGAGTAAATGCAAAGGTGTTTCTGTCGCAATTTCTTGCGTTAGATGCTGACAGTCCTCGAGAGCAAAGTTGAGGAGTGACTTTGAATTTAGTTCTTGTTTAACTTTTTCTGAAAGATTCATCAAATACAGCACGTCATTTGCAGCATAGCTGAGTTGTGCAGGGCTGAGTGGGCGTGCCAACCAATTCGAACGGGTCTCCCCTTTATCAATGTCGACATCCAACATTTGCTTCAATGCATTTTGATAGCTAACCTGTAAGCCATGTCCTAAAAACGACATGCCAACTTGAGTATCAAATACGTTGTTTAAGGTTTTATGCTGCGCATAATGATAAATCAGGTCGATATCTTCACTACAGGCATGAAAGACATTTTGCTGTGCGCGAAAAAGTTTATTCCAAAATTCAGTTAAATCGAGTGTTGTCCCATCGAGTAAATAAATATCATTTGCGACATTGATTTGGAATACACCCAACTTTGGCCATAAGGTGTCGACTTTTATGAATTCTGTATCGAGTCCATAGACTGCGTTACGATCCATTTTTTCTAAGACTGGAATAAGGTCTTGTTGATGCTGAATAAATTGAAACATATCCTACTGCGTCTAATGCTAGATGCTCTTTTGGGTTATCTTACCTGAATAAGATCATTTAGCTATCAAGATTTCTATTGGTTTTTTAATTATTTGCCGTTTTTTGTGATTTTTTTATACAACCAAACTCAAATTAATATTTTTTTTATCTTACTAAAGCATTTTTCGTATCAAAATAAAAAATGAAACAAGTATCGAAATACTTATTTCATTCGCATTCTGTTATGTACAGCTTGGCTTAAAGTATGACTATCGACATATTCAAGTTCACCACCCTGTGGTACGCCTTGTGCGATACGGGTCATTTGAATAGGCAAATGCTTCGTTGCCTCCACCAAATAGTGTGCTGTAGCTTGCCCCTCAACAGTTGCATTGGTCGCCAAAATTACTTCCGTTACTTTGCCATCGCTTAAACGCTGAATCAGATACGGAATACCAATTTCTTCAGGCCCAATACCATCAAGTGGAGATAAATGCCCTCCTAATACATGGTATTTACCGCGAAAACTGCCACTTTGTTCAATTGCCATCACATCTGCTGGTGACTCAACCACACAGAGCAATTGATCATCACGCTCATGCGAGACACAAATATCACAGACTTCATTTTCCGTCAGAGAGTGACACAAGCTACATTCATGAATATAGCTCGTGGCTTCATTTAAAGCATGTGCAAGACCGATTGCGCCTTCACGATTTTTCATAATCAAGTGAAGCGCCATGCGTTGAGCCGACTTCGGCCCAACACTTGGCAAAATGCGTAAAGCTTGTACCAATTGATCGAAACGATCACTAAACACTATAGGTATTCCTTTATTAGAATAAACCTGCAAGACCTGGTGGCAAGCCTGCGCCAGAGTTTGCAGCTTTCATGCGCTCTTCAGTGATTGCTTCTGCTTGACGTGCAGCATCATTCATTGCAGCAGCAATTAAGTCTTCAATCATATCTGCATCATCTTGCAATAATTCAGGATTGATTTCGATACGCTTTACGACATTGCGGCAAGTCATCGTCACTTTCACCAAACCACCACCTGCTTCGGCATGCACTTCTGTTTGTGCAAGCTCTTCTTTGGCTTTCTTGATATTGCTTTCCATGTCTTTTTGCATGCGTTGTGCTTGCTGCATAAGCATATTAATGTTCATTAAAATCTCCGAACATAAAATTAAAAATTAGATTAAGTCTAAACCACGTGCGATATCGCGAATAATATCATCAATGTCTTCTAAACCAACAGATACCCGAATTAAACCTTCACTAATACCCGCTGCCTGTTTTGCCTCAGCCGACATTCTGCCATGAGACGTCGTTGCAGGATGCGTAATCGTAGATTTTACATCCCCTAAGTTACTGGTAATTGATAAGAAACGAGTATTGTCAATGACTGTCCAAGCCCCCTCACGCTCACCTGTCACTACAAAAGAAACCACGCCACCAAAACCAGACTGCTGTTTCTTTGCTAGCTCATGTCCCTCATGGTTTGGTAAACCAGCGTAATACACTTTTTCAACTTTTGGATGTGCATCGAGCCATTCTGCTAACTTTTGCGCACTGGCACAATGTGCTTTCATCCGTAAGCTTAAAGTTTCTAAACCCTTTAAGAAGATCCATGCATTAAATGGGCTCATAGAATTACCCAGTGTACGAATAACACCGTTAATTTCTTCAACCAATTTATCTTTACCTACAACGGCCCCACCTAAAGCACGACCTTGACCATCAATATATTTCGTTGATGAATAAATGATCAGGTCAGCACCAAACTTAATGGGTTGCTGTAAGATTGGAGTACAGAATGTATTATCGACTGCAAATAAAGCATTATGTGCATGAGCAATATCAGCAATTGCCTGCATATCACCCACTTGAGCCAATGGGTTCGACGGTGTTTCAATAAATAAAAGACGTGTATTTGGACGAATCGCTTGTTTCCAGCCGTCTAAATCTTCCAAATCTACGAATGTAACATCGACACCAAATTTGATGACATATTTTTCAAACAGCGAAATAATCGAACCAAATACAGCCCGTGAACACACGACATGATCACCCGCTTTTAAATAAGCCAACGTCACTGCATGTACTGCGGCCATACCCGAACTGGTTGCTACTGCGCGCTCAGCACCATCTAATATAGCTAAACGCTTTTCAAATGCTTGTACCGTTGGGTTGGTATAACGTGAGTATGTATTCCCCTCAATTTGTCCTGAAAATTTAGCTGCTGCATCTGCCGCATTTTCACAAACGAAAGAAGATGTTAGGAAAATTGGCTCACTATGTTCCCCTTCAAAAGTACGTGTGTGACCGGTACGAATCGCTAAAGTGTCTAATTGGTATTCGATGTCGTCGTATTGGCTCATTTCTCTGTGTTTCAGTCCAAAGACTGCCTTTATAAAGAATTGCCAACATTTTGAGCGTCTAGGCTATTTAAGGTCAAGGTAAAATACGCAAATATTGATTAGACTTCGATCAAACTTTCTACTTATTTGAGATATCAACCCTATGCAGAACTTAAAAACTAAAATAAATAATCTGTCCACGCGCATTTTTAAAGGGAAGTCACTCGTTCTGTCACAAAATACGCCCTATGAAGTGATTGAAACATTTGACCTGACTCAAATTCGCTATTACGCCCCAGAAGTTCGCAAGTACAAAGAACCTCTGGTTTTCGTGGTTCCTCTCGCCATCAATATGTCCATTTATGACCTTTACCCCTATCGTTCTTTGGTTAAGTATTTCCAACAGCAGGGTTTTGCTGTGTATGTAATTGACTGGGGCAAATTAAGTTTCCGTAATCGTCATTTTAATTTTTTAACCTTTATTGATCATTACATCCCGCTATGCATTCAAAGCATTTTAAAACATAGTCAAAGTGATCAAATTTCACTACACGGCTGGAGTATGGCAGGTATATTTGTGAGCTTATATACTGCTCTACATCAGCCCAATTTCGTGAAAAATTTAATGGTATTGGGTAGCCCAATTGACAGCTATAAATCTGGGCGAAATGGACAGTTCTTTGCATATCTCAATCGAATCATTTCAAAAAGCAAAACATTACAACAGCAAATTTATCAGGGCAAAATACCGAAGCGTCTACTTCACACCTCAGGTGTTTTAAATACGATTGGTTTTAAAATGGTTGACCCTATAGGCTGGTTTCAAAGCCACAAAAACTTGTTACTCAATTTGGACGACAACGAAGCTTTATATGAACACGCCACTATTGGTAGTTTTCTTAACCGTATGATTGATTATCCTGGTGGCATCAACCAAGACATGTTGTTTAATGTTTGGCTACGTAATCCACTCAAAACAGGAGTAATCACATTAAATAAGAAAAGCATAGCTTTAAAAAATATACAGTGCTCATTGCTTGTTGCCGCAGGCACAACAGACCAATTAGTTACTACAGAAGCCGCTAAACCACTCACCCAATTGACAAGTAGTACTGATGTCACGTTTACTCTCATCCCAGGTGGACATTTAGGACTGATGTCAAGTCAACGTAGTGCCGATGAATTTTGGCCAAAACTGGCTCAGTGGTTAAGTGAACGTTCAACTAATATTTAAATACTAAGGTTTGACATGATTCAGTCAGTTGCATTTATCGGTCTAGGCGCGATGGGGTATCGCATGGCATCACACTTACCCAAACACTTTGAACAAGTTTGGGTATGGAATCGCAATTTTGAGAAAGCAAAGCAACATGCTGAAGCTTATGGCACTCAAGCTGTAGACCTTGCAAAAGCAGTACAAGCCGATGTAGTTTTCTCATGCCTTCCTACCAGCCAAGACATTGAAGAATTACTTGATCAAGTACAGCTTAAATCTGGTAGCATTTGGGTCGATTGCACCAGCGGTGTACCGTCTTCTGCAAAAAAAGTAGCTGAACAACTCAAACTACAAGGTGTAGATTTTTTAGATGCACCAGTCAGCGGCCAAACCATTGGTGCAGATAATGCAACCCTTACTGTCATGATTGGCGGTGAGGCTACAGCATTTGAGCGTGCACTACCTGCCATACAGGCATTTGGCAAACTGATTAAACATGTAGGCGAATCTGGTGCAGGTTTTGCAGTCAAAGCTGTAAACAATATGCTTCTGGCAGTCAATCTATGTTCCGTTGCAGAAGGTTTCACCACCTTAAAAGCCCATGGGGTCAACTTAAATGAAGCCTTAGACTGTATTAATGCATCGAGTGGTAAAAGTGGTGTGACCGAAACAGTTTTACCACAACGAATCCTAAACCGTAGTTTTCCTCTAACTTTTGCACTGCCTTTATTGGCCAAAGATACAGGTATTGCCGTTGACTTAGTTCGCGAAGCCAAACTATCTGCGCCAATAATTGGACTAGCACAAAGCTTGATTCAGGCCGCCAGCGATTTATCTGAAGCAGACCGTGACTTTTCTTCTGCCATAAAAATGTACGAAACATGGAGCAAAATTACAATTGAGTAAGAACTCACCATTGAATAAACAAAACCAACCCTTATAAAGTAGTAATGTGACTACATACAATGTTACAAACTGAGGAAATTCTCATGAAAAAGTTGACTGTAGCGGTTTTTGCCAGTCTTGCAACATTCATCGGGGCGCAAAGTTTTGCAGCATCACCTGAGCAAGAGTGTCAAAAATTAAAAGATGATCATGATGTCATTTATGCATCTAAAGGATTCTGCTTTAAAGATCCTGAGGCGAAAGCAAAATTTGGCAATGACAATTGCTACACTACCAAACCAAAGTTCTCTGAAAAAGAGCAACAACGCCTTGATGCCATCAAAGAGCGTCAAAAAGAATTAAACTGTAAGTAAATTCAGTTTAAGTAAAATTTAAGGAATAGACATGGCTTACGATGAGCAAAACATTTTTGCACGAATTTTACGTGGTGAACTTCCAGCCATTAAAGTATATGAAGATGACCAAGTCCTTGCTTTTATGGATATTATGCCTCAAGCAGATGGTCACACCTTAGTGATCCCCAAAACACCTGCTGTGACACTGCTTGATCTGCCTGCCGATGCCGCAGCCTACACCATTCAAGTTGTGCAAAAAGTTGCAAAAGCCATAGAAGTTGGTTTAGATGCAAAAGGTATTGTTCTTATGCAATTATCTGGCCCTGCGGCTGGACAAACCGTTCCGCATGTACACTTCCACCTTATCCCAAGTTCTGTGCATGAGCTCGGTAAGCACGCCCTACAAATGGGTGATCAAGAAAAAATCAAAGCGCAAGCAGAAAAAATTCGAGCCGCTTTGTAATTTTTCAGATCAAATCAAGGAGCTTCGGCTCCTTTTTTGATATCTAAAAATAATTAATATCAACCACATAAAACTCAAAACCACACTTTAACAATTTATCGCCGAAATGCCTTTGACTTTAAGTTGTTTAATATTTTTGTAATATTTCTTTAATATTAATGACTTATTTGTAATCAATAATGAGCGCCAAGAGACAGAAGTCTGATGGATAAAAGACGACTGAATAACCTTTTATAGACGAATCAACAAAAAGTCTTTCTTGGAGCTACACATGAAAAAAACACTTTGCGCATTAGCAGTTGGGGCAACATTACTTACACCAGCTTTAACAATGGCTGCTGACGTAAAAATTTATGGCCGTGCGCATGTTTCTTTAGACTATCTTGATGATGGTGCTGACTACAACGAAGTTGGTATTTCTTCAAACTCTTCACGTCTAGGTTTCAAAGCTGAGCAAGAACTTGAAAACGGCATGACTGTATTCGGTCAAATTGAACAAGAAATTAACTTTGCGAGCGGTTCAGCAAATAGTGATCTTGAATTTGCAACACGTGATACTTTCGTTGGCTTAAAAGGTAACTTCGGTCAAGCACGTGTAGGTCGATTTGACAGCCCATTCAAAGCAGCACGTGGTCCAGTTAACTTCTTCGGCGACATGGTTGGTGATGTACGAAACGTAACACGTGTAGGCAACTTGAAGTTTGATGAGCGTAATGCAAATACCATCGAATATAAGTCACCTAAATTTGGCAATGGCTTTAATGTATTAGGTGCTCTTTCACTTCACGAAGCGAATAGCCCAGATGCTACAAAAAATGGCTCTAAAGACAAAGATAAAGCATACGACTTAGCTTTAACTTATAAAGAAGGCAACGTAGACTTCGCTGCTGCATACGAACACTATGAAGAAGAAGCAACAAGTGGCGAACGTGATGGTTTCCGTATTGCTGGCGCATATAAAATCACACCTGATTTTAACTTAGGTGGTATGTACCAATTTCTTCAACATGACAACTCTGATGCAAACCCTGACACGCAAGTATTCGGTGTAGCTGGTGAATATAAATTTGCACCAAAAACTTTAGTCCGTGGCGAAGTATTCTACCGTGATGTTGATGCTGATGATGCAAACTCAACATTACTCGCTGTTGGCCTTGAGCACCGTCTAGACAAAGCAGTACGCGTCTACGGCAACTTAGCAACTGTAATCAATGATGACAAGTCGAACTTAACACCATGGAAAGAAGGTCGCACAAACAGCGTAAGTGGTGTCGCAGGTGAAAATAGCCTTGGACTTTCTCTCGGTATGCGTTACGACTTCTAAGTTAAGCAGTCCAAAAAATTAAAAAAACACGCTTCGGCGTGTTTTTTAATTTAGAATTTTAAACAATAAAAAAGCCATCATAGAATGGCTTTTTTATTATGAATTTAGCGCTTTAAGAAACCCGAAACTAAATTCAATACCTGTTGGATATCTGCATTGGCCTCTTGTGGATTAGTTTGTCCTGCCTGAGGGGTTAAAGAATCAATGATCTGCGGTAAAACTTGTGAAATAGCACTATATACATCTTGTTTAGGCGCATTGACTTGTTGTGCAACCTGTTCTACATCAGCATCATTAAACAGGTTCTGTACCTGTTCTGGATTTACGCTGGCATTTTCTCCTGAGCCAGTCGATACCCAATCATCCACTTGACTGCTTAAGCCTTGCCCTTTGAGCTTATCTAAAGCCGCTTGTAAACCACCTTGCTGTTGAATCCACCCCAAAATCAAAGGCAATACAGCGATCAATAAACTTTTTCCACCACCTGAAAACCCAGAGTTCTGAGCATTTGACGTTTGTTGTGACTGCGCACCAGTTAAACCACCCAACACCGAACCTAAAATATCACCCAAACCACCCTGTGATGATTGCCCTGATGTATTTGTTCCAAGTTGTCCCAATACAGAGCCCAAAATTCCACCCAAACCGCCTTGTTGGTTTGACTGTTGCTGCCCTCCCATAGCCTGCTTAGCCAAGATTTCTATAATATTATTAAGGTTCGTCATCGTTTTATCCTTTGTAAGTTTTAAAACAGCATACGATGTTTAAATGGAGCCTACACGGATAAATTGTTAATTTTTGCTATGACTCAAGTCATATACGTCCTACTACCAACGAAATTTGTTCCAGTTTTCAGGGTTCGCCCAAAATTTTGAATTAAACCAATCTGGCACATGCTTATAAGTTAAAATATTAAACTGCCATAACGCAAAGTCTTGTTCGTGAGTTGTTTTATCTATGAGTTGAGTAAAGCCCAAAGCACGTAACAGTTGCTCATCTTGTAACTGACTGACCACCACAATCCGCTTTGCCATCAAATCTCTTAAACGCACCAATACTTGTGATTTTTGTTGCTCATTCACATTTTGCATTTCAATTGTATCCAAAAGCACGAAACCCAAGTCATAGCGCTGTGTAAAAGGCAGACTTAAAAAATCAGATACGCTAAAATATTGCCATTGAATAGATTGATGATGATCTGGGCTAAGATTTTGCCCAATGCATAATGCAGTTGAAATAGGCTGTTCTTGAGATAAATCGTCTAGCATAGAAGTAATGACGTTCAGTTCAGCCATAACCGCATCCTTAATATTAAGTGAGTAATTCTGTATGGAACTTCAAGGCATTTGCCATAAAATGCATGCAGGTCTTAAGGACCTTAGTGTAACTGATCAACATACACACAAGGCAAATGTTGAATATAAATTTATTTTAGATCGTTCAGAAGTTGACCTTCCTTTTAACTTAGGTCAAGAAATCGAAATCGAATGGACTGGTAAAATCTTCTGTGTCTCGTGCGGTGCTAAAACGTCTAAATCTTTTTCACAAGGTCATTGCTTCAAGTGTTTCAAAACTAAGGCCTCTTGTGACATGTGTATCATGAAGCCAGAAACCTGCCATTATCATTTAGGGACTTGTCGCGAAGATAGCTTTGCCCATGAAGTATGTTTTCAACCACATATCGTCTATTTGGCGAACTCAAGCGCACTAAAAGTTGGTATTACCCGGATTAGCCAAATGCCAACCCGTTGGCTTGATCAAGGAGCCACTCAAGCACTACCCATTATGAAAGTAGGCTCACGTCGCCTTTCAGGTCAGCTCGAAATCATGTTTGGAACGCAGGTTGCAGACAAAACCGATTGGCGTAAATTACTCAAGGGTGAAGCTGACCCATTAAACTTGATTGAAGTCCGTGAACAATTGCTCGAAGAGTTTTCACCTAAAATCCAAACCATTCGAGATGAATTTAGTCAGAATCTTGAGTTCAATGAAACGGTCGAAATTTTGGAAACCGAATTACCACGTGAATTTGTTTATCCAGTTGAGCAATATCCAGAGAAAATCAAATCTCACAACCTAGATAAAACTCCAGTCATTCGTGGCAAATTGCAAGGCATCAAAGGTCAGTACCTAATTTTGGATACTGGCGTAATTAACATACGTAAATATTCAGGCTATGAGCTCAAAATCCGTGCTTAAGCGTACTTCTCCCTAAGGCGAATTACTTCCCTTTAGATATAAAAAAACCTCCCATGTGATCTGACCCCATAAAGTTGGACGAATTAATTAAGCAGCTTTTAAGGACTGAGTTCTGTACTGTACGGGACTCAATCCTTTTAATTTAACCTTGATTCTT